>CAXTRZ010000012.1:0-21674 GCA_964246715.1 uncultured Acidobacteriaceae bacterium
GGTGAGGGAGGTGGTGGCGAGGAAACGGCGGCGGGTGAGCATTTGGTCTAAGCGGAACATGGGCGCGGAGGCGGACCAAGTGACTGAGTTGGTTATGGGTGTGGATTAAGGAGGAAAAAACGGTGCGCGACGAGCGCAAAGGAAAGCCGCAAAGGACGCGATGAACTGCGGCCCTTGCGGCTTCTTGATTACAGGGAGGTGGTGAGGACGCGGTTTAGACGCTGGACAAAGGCGGCGGGGTCCGGGATGGGGACGCCTTCCAGAACGAGCGCCTGGTCGAAGAGGAGCCAGGCGGCATCCTGGGTCGTGGCATCATCCGGTCGGGCGAGGAGCTTCTTGACGATCTCGTGATCGGGGTTGATCTCCAGCGTGGGCTTGACCGCAGGAAGCTCCTTCTGGCCCATGGCGCGGAGCATCTGCTGCATCTGCAGGGTGGGCTCATCCTCATCCGAGATGATGCAGGAGGGGCTGTCCGCGAGACGGACCGAGGCACGCACGTCCTTGACCTTGTCGCCGAGGGTGGCCTTGATCTTTTCGAGCAGGGGTTTGAGGGCTTCGGCGGACTCGGTCTTGTCTTCAGACCCGGTTTCGTCCTTGAGGTCTTCGCTGGTGGCGGCCTTGTTGACGGCTTTCAGGTCGGTCTCGCCGTACTTGTCGATGCCGGAGAAGACGATCTCGTCAATATCGTCATCAAGGATCAGGACTTCTATGCCCTTCTTCTTGTAGATCTCCAGCAACGGCGAGGTGCGGAGGAGCGATTCGGCCCCGCCGGTGATGTAGTAGAGGCTCTTCTGCTCCGGCTTCATGCGGGCTTTGGCGTCAGCGAGCGAGGTGAGGCCTCCCTTGTCGCTCTCCAGAACGGCGGTGGATTTGAAACGGACGAGGTCGAGCAGGGTCTCGCGGTTGGCGTAGTCGTTGTAGAGGCCTTCTTTGAGCGGGCGGTTGAACTCCTTGATGAACGTCAGGTACTTCTCGGGCTCGTTGGCGGAAGCGTTCTTGAGTTCGGAGAGGATCTTCTTGACGCTCGCGGTACGGATGCTGGTGAGCACGCGGTTCTGCTGCAGGATCTCGCGGCTGACGTTGAGGGGAAGGTCTTCGGAGTCAATGATACCGCGAACGAAGCGGAGGTACTGCGGCAGAAGTTCCTTGGCGTCATCCATGATGAAGACGCGCTTGACGTAGAGCTTGACGCCGACCTTGTACTCGGCCTGGTAGAGGTCGAAGGGAGCTTTGGAAGGGATGAAGAAGAGGGTGGTGTACTCGAGCGAGCCCTCGGCCTTGGTGTGAAACCAGAAGAGCGGGTCCTGCGAGTCGCCGGTGATGGACTTGTAGAGCTCCTTGTAGTCGTCGTCGGAGAGTTCGGATTTGCTGCGGCGCCAGAGGGCGCTGGCTGCGTTGACCTGCTCGGTGGTGCGGACCTTATCAGACTTCTTTTCTTCTTCGTTCCACTCGCTCTTGTCGTAGGTGAGGAAGATGGGGAAGGCGATGTGGTTGGAGTACTTCTTGACGATCTCCTGCAGGCGCCAACTGTTGGCGTACTGCTTGCCCTCTTCGTTGAAGTGGATGAGGACGGTGGTGCCGGGGACGTCGCGCGTGGCGGCGGTGATCTCAAAGCCGGACTTGCCGTCGGAGATCCACTGCCAGGCCTGGTCTTCTCCAGCCTTGCGGGTGATGACTTCCACCTTGTCGGCGACCATAAAGACGCTGTAGAAACCGACGCCGAACTGGCCGATGAGGTTCGAGTCCTTGCGGGCGTCGCCGGAGAGCTGCGACAGGAAATTCTTGGTGCCGGAGCGAGCGATGGTGCCGAGGTTCTGGACGAGGTCGTCCTCGCTCATGCCGATGCCGGTATCGGCGATGGTAAGCGTGCTATTCGCTTCGTCGAGGGTGAGGTCGATGCGGGGGTTGAACTCGAGCGACTTGTAGGCGTCGTCGACGAGGGTGAGGTGGCGGAGCTTGTCGAGCGCGTCGGAGGAGTTGGAGATGAGCTCGCGGAGGAAGATCTCCGGATGCGAATAAAGCGAGTGAATGATGAGTTGAAGGAGTTGGGAGACTTCGGTTTGAAATTCACGTTGTGCCATAACCTATAGTTTCGCAAAAACGAACAAAGAACGAAAGGCGCGATGGGATGCGGAATTTGGCTTGAGATTTGTGACAGGCACGTTACACTTGGCCTAATCCCGACATCTTGCGTTGCCCAGAGTTGCCAGAGAGGGTGCTTCCCATGAGCAGTTCGACTGTTGCAGAGGCCGTGTCTTCCGAGGAGATGATGGTGGCTGAGAGCGATGCGGTGCATCGCTGGTCGCTGCCGACCAAGATCGCGTTCCGGTTCAGCTTTCTGTACCTAGTGCTGTACATGTTCTGCAACGGGAACGTGACGATCTTCACGATCCTGCAGCCGTTTCCCAGCATTGAAGGGCCGATTTCGAAGGGGCTGTTTACGCCGCTGGCCGCGCTGACGCAGTGGTGGGGCGTGAAGGCGTTTCATCTGACGGGGATTGCGGCAACGTGGCATCACGATGGCAGCGGCGATACGGCGCTGAACTGGCTGCTGTGTCTGACGTTCGTGGGCATGGCGCTGGCCGGGACGGCGGTGTGGTCAGCGCTCGACCGCAAGCGGCCACACTACCAGACGCTATATGCGTGGCTGCGGTTTCTGCTGCGGCTGAACGTCGGGCTCGGAATGTTTCAATATGGTTTTTACAAGGTGTTTCCCATTCAGATGCAGCCGCCAAACCTGGCCGTGCTGAATGAGCCGGTGGGCAACACGTCGCCCATGACGCTGTTGTGGACGCTGATTGGGCTGGTGCCCCTGTACGAGCGCGTGTGCGGCGCGGCGGAGGTGCTTGGGGGCCTGCTGATTCTGTTCCGGCGCACAGCGCTGATGGGCGCGGTGATCAGCGCGTTCGTGATGACGAACGTGGTGCTATACAACTTCTTCTTCGACGTGCCGGTGAAGCTGTATGCGGTGCATCTGCTACTGATGGCGGTGTTTGTGATGCTGCCGGATGTGCGGCCGCTATGGGACTTCCTGGTGATGCATCGGCCGGCGAAGTTGCAGGGCGTGTGGGTGCCGCCGGCGCAGCGGCACGGCTTTAAGGTGGCAACGGCGGTGGTGGAGATCGTGTTTCTGGCGTGTGCGGTGATTGGGTATATCAAGTATGACGGAGACCGATACAGCACGTATCTGAGGTCCGTACGGTCTTCGCCGATCCTTGGTCTGTGGGCGCTCGATGCGGGCCAAGCGATGCCGACCATGTTCGGCGGCGCGCCGTGGGAGGAGATCTCCATTGACAGCCTGACGCGAGGCATGGCGCGGTCGCCGGATGGGCAGTTGTGGCGGATGTACCTGAGCTACAACGAGGGGAAGCATACCGTGGGTATGACCAGTCGCGGAGGCGGCGGCGCGGTGGCGTATACGTGGCAAACGCCGGATGCGAACAAGCTGGTGCTCGCCACGAGCGGAAGAACGCTGACCTTCCACAAAGTACCGACGCCGGCGCGGTATCCGCTGCTGACGCGCGGCTTCCACCTGGTGAGCGAGTGGGGGTACGAGCGGTAGTCAGCTTGCGGACTCCGTGAGGCGCTGGTGGATCTGCGATTGCTGGTTGGATCTCTGGAGCTGCTTGTTCTCCTTGAGTTCGAATAAGAGAGCTTCGATCTGGTCCTCCTGTTCGAGCGAGTGGAAGCGGTCTTCCAGCGTATCGCTAGCGGCGATGGCGAGCATGGTGCGGTTGGTGCTCGCGGCGGATTCCTCAGCCGTAACGCGGGCGTTGAGGCGTGCGAGCTTTTGGCTGGACTGGCCGTTGGCGAGCACATTCTGCGTGGCGTCCGCCTTGGCCGCGGAACGGTTGCGGCGATGCTGCGCGATCAGCAACTCGACGCGGGCCTTGGTCTCGGTGAGCTTCTGCTGCAGCTTGGCGTAGGCGCTGCGGAGGGTCTCGGCCTCGGTGCCTTGGTCCTGCTGCTGAGAGGCGAAGCCCTCCGCGAGGCGCTGGTGCGAGAGCGAGCGCTCCAGTGCGGCGCGGGCGAGATCGTCCTGGCCCTTGCCTGGTTCTCCTTTTTTCAGGGCGAGCTCGGCCTTGCGGCGCCAGTCCTGCTGCTGGTCTTCGTGCTCCTTCTGGAGCTTCTGCAGGCGGTGCTGGTCGGCGATAGCGATGGCGACCTGCGTCTTAACCTGGAGAAGCTGGTTTTCCATGTCGAGGAGAATTTGCTTGGAGAGCTTCTCGGGATCCTCGGCCTTATCGAGAAGGTCGTTGAGGTTGGCGCGAAGCAGGGTGGAAACACGTTCGAGGAGTGCCATGATGATGGTCCTTTCGGGTGGGGCTTGGCATGAAACGGGGACGGCTTACCAGCGGCGGAAGAGGCGATCGAGCGCGACCAGGGCGAGGATGGAGAAGAGTCCACCGCCGAAGCCGTGACGATGGCGACAGCCGTAGCCGCGGCCGTAGCCGAAGCCGTTGTTGTAGCCTGAGCCGTAGCCCATGAAGGGACGATAGTGACGGCCGAAGCCGAGAGCGCGAAGCACAAGGCGAACGACGACAATGGCGAGAAGGATGGGGGCGAAGAAGAAGAGAGTGAACATGATGTGCTCGTTGGTTGATGGTTGGATGGGGTTGAGATGAGCCCACTCACTGCGATGAGCGGGCTCCCGGATGCTGCGGTTAGTTGGGCTTTTTCTTGTCCGTTGCTTCGAGGTCGAGGCTGGCGTCGCGCGGCTTCATGGCCTTGACGTTGGACATCAGGTCGCTCATCTTCATGCCGCTGAGCGCTTCAAACAAGGCAGGCACCTGCGCGGCGATCTTGGTCATATCGCCGGTGATCTTGCTGGCTCCCGTGCCTCCTCCCTCACCCGTGCTGACGATGGTGATCTTGTCGATGTTGTTCAGCGGCTCGGACATGGCGCGCACGACGTCTGCCATGTTGGTGATGAGCTTGTCGACGACGGCGGCCTGCGTCCACTCCTGGTAGGCGGCGGCTTTGACGTTCATGGCCTTGGCCTCGGCCTCGCCCTTCTGGAAGATAATGTCGGCCTCCGCCTGACCTTGCAGGCGGGTGACGGCGGCCTGCGCTTCACCCGCAGCGCGAGTTGCAGCGGCGCGGCCTTCGGCTTCGATTGAGATACGGGCCTTCTCCGCGGCGGCGATGTTCTGGATGCGGCGAGCCTCCACCTCCGAACCCTTGAGGACAGTGGCTACGAGTTCTGCCTCATGACGCAGGATCTCAGCCTGCTGCACCTTGACCTGCTGCTCCTTTTCAATCTGCTGGACCTTGACCTGCTCTGCGATCACCTGCTGCTGCATAACGTTGGTCTGGAGCTCGTAGGCCTTGTCGGCCTGCGCCTCCTGGCGGCGGCTCTGCTCGGCGTACTGTGCCTTCTGGATGGAGAGGTCGCGTTGCGCCTCCGCTTGTTTGCCAAGGGAGAGGGTTTCCGCGAGCACGCGCTCCTGGTCTGCAGCCGCTTTGGAGATTGCGGCCTCGCGCAGTGCGTGGGCGCGACGGATGGCTGTGTCACGCTCGGCTTCGGCAGAGGCGATCTCTGCATCGCGGCGGATGCGGGCGACGTCCGGGCGGCCCATGTTGGTGATGTACTCGTTCTTGTCGCGGACCTCGCGGATGGTGAAGCTGATGACCTCCAGGCCCATCTTGCTCATATCATCCATACAGGTGGCCCGCATGCGCTCGGCGACCATTTCGGGCTCTTTGACGATCTGCTCCACCGTGAGCTGGCCGATAATGCCGCGCAGATGGCCTTCCATGACGAGGCGGATGAGGCCCTCGCGCTCGTCGGGCGACTTCGAGAGAAACTGCTCGGCCGCGGTGAGGATGGACTCTTCATCGCTGCGAACCTTGATCTGGGCGACGGCTTCCACGGTAACGGCGACGCCCTGCTTGGTATAGAGGTCCTGTTGCGGCGCGACGTCGAAGCTCATCAGCTCCAGCGTGAGCTCGCGGTAGGTTTCAACGACGGGAAAGATGACGGCCGCGCCGGACTTGATGACGCGGGTCTTGCGAAAGCCGTACACGATGATGGCCTGGTTGGGTGCGGCCCTGCGAAACATGCGTCCGATGGCGACAAGGAGGGCGAGGATGGCGACGACAGCAAGACCGACAATGATGACGATGAGGTGCATGGTGCTGTTCCTTTCGAGGAACGGGTTAGCGGTTCAGGTTGAGAGCGTCGGAAGTTTCCGAGAGCTCATGCAGGGGCCGAATGGTGGCGATGCCGCGCTCATACTGCAACACGACGACCTCTGTCCCGCGCGGGATGGGCAGCCCGTCTTCACTGCGGGCGGCGGCGGAACGGCGGGCGCCGGTCTGCGAGAAGAGGATCTCGCCGATGGCGCCGTTGGGGCGGACCTCGCCGGAGACGCGGGCGACTGTTCCCTCCATGCGCGTGTCCTCCGGCAGCAGGACGCGCTCGCGCGGAAGAAGAAGCTTGAAGAGAACAAGATAGATTGCGCCAGCGCCGAGCAGGCCCGCCGCGACCGAGAGCAGCAGCACAAGCGGCGTGATGATGGAGCTGTAGTTCTCCAGCAAGTAGCCCGCGCCGCCGAACCAGCAGAGGAACGCCGGGATGGTGAAGCCGTTGAATGCGGAGACGCCGCTGGCAGGCTTGGCATGGGCGTGCCCTGTATGGCCAAGGTGACCGGCATGGGCGTGACCGATGTGGACACGGCCAAGGCCCGAGAACGCTGCGACAAAACTGAGAACCAAGCCGAGAACGAAACAGATGAGATAGAAGGTATTCATTTTCGTGCCTTATCTTTCTTGCCCTTGCGCTTCTTTCCGGAGGACTTCTTTTTCTTTTCTGGCGATTGCGGCTGCGTTGTGCCGCCTTCGAGCGTGAGCGGCGGCTTGGGCGGAGAGAGAACCTCAAGCAGGCGCCCGGGGAGGTCCGGCGTATCCAAGATGGACTTGAGCAGCAGCAGGCAGCCGCGCGAATCCGCATGCTGGGCCAGCGTGAGCAGCGCGCGGCAAAGCTTGGGGTCAGAGCGCCCGAAGCGCTCGGCGCCCGCCACGAGCCAGAGATCCAGCTTGTCTTCCTCCAGCGCCTGTGCAAGCTCCGGCGTGCGCAGCTCCGGCTGAAAGTCCTCGGGATCCTCGACGAGATAGCCGGGGTGGACCTTGAAGAAGCGCGCGAGCAGCAGGCGCGTGGTGTTGGTCAGGTGCGGACGCGCGCCGGATTCAATCTGCGAGAGGTAGGACTGGGAGATGGTGCCGGTCGCGGATTCCTCCGCAATGGCGCGGACGAGTTCCTGCTGGGTCATCGCACGATTGAGGCCTCGAAGTGAGCCCTCAACCTCACGAAGATAGCGGATTTTATCGGATAGTTTCATCAAGTAGCAGGCCTTCTGCCTGCTGTATTACGATCTGCAATAAGTTTATTACGATCTGCAATATTCCGCAAGAGCTTTCTTTTCTGGCTGAAGTGAGAAGATGAGGCATGGCTACGAAGGTAATAGTTGGCGTGTGCGGAGGCGTGGCGGCGTACCGGGCGGTGGAACTTGTGCGCGCCCTCCAGGAGGCTGGGCTGAATCCACATGTGGTGATGACCGCCGCGGCGGAGAGGTTTGTGACGCCGCTGACGTTTGCGGCCATCAGCGGGCATCGCGTGATCACCTCCCTATGGAGCGGGGCGGAGGTCCCAACGGATCAGCGCGGCGAAGAGACGGAATCGTCGGTCGAGCATATTGAGGAGGCGCAGACGACTGCGGCGCTGGTGGTGATGCCGGCGACGGCGGACGTGATCGGCAAAATGGCGAATGGCCTTGCGGATGATTTTCTGACGACGATGTACCTGGCGATGGAGAAGCCTGTAATCGTCGCGCCGGCGATGAATGTGGTGATGTGGAATCATCCGGCGGTACAGGCGAATGTGGTGACGTTGAAGGCGCGAGGGGTGCGCTTTGTTGAGCCGGGAGCAGGGTACCTGGCGTGCGGCATGAAGGGCGCGGGGCGGCTGGCGCAGCTTCAAGAGATCGTAATAGCCGTGCTGGAGGCGGTGAACCCCGTGCCCGATCTGGCGGGTGAGGTGGTGCTGGTTACCGCAGGCGGCACGCGCGAGGCCATCGACGCGGTACGGTACCTGGGCAATCGCTCCAGCGGCAAGATGGGCTATGCGCTCGCGGAGGCGGCGGCCCGGCGCGGCGCACGGGTGATTCTCATCAGCACGACGAATGCGCTGCCGGCGCCGGCGGGCGTGGAGCTTCATCCAGTGGATACCGCGGAGGAGATGCGAGCGAAGGTGCTGGAGCTTCTGCCGGAGGCGACCATCGTGCTGAAAGCCGCGGCGGTTGCGGACTTCCGGCCTGCGGCGGTGGTCGCGGGCAAGCTGCATCGCGAGGGGCGCATGACGCTGGAGCTTGAGGCGACGGAGGACATCGTTGCAGAGGTGGTGCGGCGCAAGCACGCTGGAACGATCGTGGTGGCGTTTGCGGCGGAGGTGGAGGATGCGCTCGCGCGTGCACGCGGCAAGCTGGCGCGCAAGGGCGTGGATGCGATCGTCGTCAACGATGTCTCGCACTCTGGACTCGGATTCGACTCGGATCGCAACGCCGGAACGATGCTGATCGGCAAGCGCGAAGTTCAGGTTCCCGAGATGAGCAAGCGCCAGATGGCCGCGAAGGTGATCGACGAGGTGGTGCGGCTGCGGCGTGGCTGAGTTGTCGGGTGTGCGGCTGAAGGCGTAGGCTATGTCACTGGCGGCATCCGCAGAATGGTGGCGGAGCGGCACAGGAGAAGACGATGAGTGTATGGGCTGGTCGTGCGGCGTCTGGGGGAGACTCTGGAAGAGCGAAGGTGAGCGCGCCTTCGCTGATGGAGCAAAAGCGGCAGAGCCGCAAAATCAGCGCAGTGACTGCGTATGACGTTGCAAGTGGGCGGCTGGCCGACGAAGCCGGGCTGGATGTGGTGCTGGTGGGCGACTCGCTGGCGATGACCATGCTGGGGCATGAGAACACGCTCGCGGTCACGATGGAGGAGATGCTGATCTTCACGCGGGCAGTGCGGCGTGGCGTACAGCGCGCCCTGCTGGTCGCGGACATGCCCTACGGCAGCTACCAGGTGGATGAGCGCGAGGGCGTGCGTAATGCGCTGCGCTTTGTAAAGGAGGCTGGCGCGGCGGCGGTGAAGCTTGAAGGCGGACGTCAACGCACGGGCTTGATCGCGCGGCTGGTGGAGGCAGAGATTCCGGTAATGGGGCACCTGGGGCTGACGCCGCAGGCGATGCATCGCATGGGCGGGTACCGGGTGCAGGCGCGGACGCAGGAGGCCATCGAGCGCATCCGCGAGGACGCACACGTGCTGGCCGGCGCTGGATGTTTTGCGGTGGTGCTGGAGGGCATTCCGCGCGAGGTGGCGGCGCAACTGACGGCGGAGCTGCCGGTGCCGACCATCGGGATTGGCGCGGGACCGGAGTGCGACGGGCAGATCCTGGTCTGGCACGACCTCTTGGGGATCAACCCTGAGGCGTCCCAGGCGAAGTTCGTGCGCCGCTTTGCGGAGGCCGGCAACGTGATGCGCGGGGCGCTTGAGCAGTATCGCGAGGAGGTGGAGGCGGGAACGTTTCCCAGCGACGCCGAGAGCTATCACCTGCCTGCGGAGCTGCGCGCGCAGCGGCAATTAACGGGTGCGTTCTAACCCATGGCCGGACGCAAGCTGCAGGTGCTGGAGACGGTGGAGGCGATGCGGGCGGCCTGTGCCCGTGCCCGCATCGGCGCATACCGGCTGGGGTTGGTGCCGACGATGGGCGCGCTGCACGAGGGGCATCTGTCGCTGGTGCGTAAGGCGCGGGAAGAGTGCGGCCTGGTGGCTGCAAGCATCTTCGTCAACCCGCTGCAGTTCGGTAAGGGTGAGGACTTCGACCGTTATCCACGCCAGACGGAGCGCGACTGCGCGCTGCTGGAGGCTGCGGGCGTGGAGCTGGCCTTTGTGCCGCCGGTGGAGGTCATGTATCCGGCGGGCGCGGTCACTACCGTGGAGGTCGGCGGGTTGAGCGAGCGGCTGGACGGCGCGAGCCGCCCTGGCCACTTCCGCGGCGTGGCGACGGTGGTGGCCAAGCTGCTGCACATCGTCAAGCCGGACCGTGCGTACTTCGGCCAGAAGGACGCGGTGCAGGTGGCGGTGCTGCGGCAGATGGTGCGCGACCTGAACCTGGAGGTGGAGCTGCGCACGGGCGCGACGGTGCGGGATGCGGACGGGCTCGCGTTGAGCTCGCGCAACGTATACCTGAGCCCGGAGGAGCGGCAGCAGGCGCTCGCGCTTCCGCGAGCGCTTGAAGCGATGCAGGCGGCCATCGCGCGTGGCGTGCGAACCCGCAATCCCCTTTTCCAAACAGGGTTGGACGTGCTTGCAATCCAGCCGGCAGTAAAGTTGGAGTACCTGGAGGCCGTAGACTGGACCGCCCTCAACCCAGTCGAAACGGTCGCGCCGGGCACGCTGGTCGCGGTCGCGGCGCGGGTGGGAATAACGCGGCTGATCGACAACTTCCTCGCCGAATGATCTTTGGGTGAATGTTTGGGCTGATACCACGGAAGAATAAGGTAGACTTCCGCTAACGCGCATCCGATGCCGCGATCATTCCCAAGACAAGAACAGAGATACGAGGAGACGACTCATGGATTTGAAGTCAAAGACCCGGGAGGTAGGCGGGGTTACGGTGCTCGACCTGAGCGGCAAGATTACGATGGGCGACGGCGCCCTGACGCTGCGCGAGGCCGTAAAGGACGCGATGGCCAAGGGAGAGAAGAAGATCCTGGTGAACCTGGCCGACGTCAACTACATCGACAGCGCCGGCATCGGAGAGCTGGTGACTGCGTTTACCTCGGTCAAGAACAGCGGCGGCACGCTGAAGCTGCTGCAACTGACCAAGAAGGTCAAGGACGTGCTGCAGATTACCAAGCTGTACACCGTCTTCGACGTTGAAGACGATGAGTCGACGGCGATCGCGTCGTTCTCCTAAACGATCCGGACCTGGAGTGACAAAAGCCGCCGCCATGTAACTGGCGGCGGCTTTTATGCGTCTGAAGGAAACCCTCACCCCTGGGTTAATTGAGTCAAAAATATGAAAACAGGGGAGTTAGAATCTATTTACCATTGATATACAAGGCCCTGCCCACTTTTCCCGACCCCCTTACCGGCTGAGCCGCAGCGCGAACTGCACGACGCGCTGCTCCGTGGTCGTGGTGGTGATGGACCCGAAGGCCGCCGAACCGAAGCTGCCGTTGGGCTGGCCGAAGGCGGGCGTGTTGGTCAGGTTGAAGATCTCGCCGCGGAACTCGAGGTCCGTGCCTTCGCTCAGGCGGGTGTGCTTGACCGCGGCGAAGTCGAGGTCACGGTAGGCCGGTCCGCGCACCGGATTGCGGCTGGCGGTGCCGATGACGAACTGCGGCGCCGTGGCGAAGGCTGCGGTGTTGAAGTAGCGCTGCGGCGTCCGCAGGTCCGGCGAGAGGTTCGGGTTGCCGACGATGTTGGGCCGCTGCAGGGAGAAACCGGCGAAGGCGTTGTTGTTGGTGGCCTGGGTGACGGTGACGGGCATGCCGGACTGGGCGGTGACGATCGCATTCAGGCTCCAGCCGCCCAGCGCCGCGTTGGTGATGCCATGGGAGGCGAAGCGATGGTTGCGCCCCGCTGGAAGCTCATAGATGACGCTGCCCGTCTCCACGTTGGGCATGTCGCCGTTCGACGAGTCGCGCTCCAGCCGCGGGTTGAACGCATCGGCGGCGATGAGCGAGCTTGAGTTTGGCGACGAGAGCACGGTCGAGGAAAACACCGAGGACGCATCGTCGATCAGCTTGGAGTGGGTGTACGCGGCCAGCAGGTACACGCCGTGGCTCATACGCTGCTCCACCTTTGCCTCGATCGCGTTGTAGTTCGTCGTGCCGGAGTTGTTGCGGTAGGTTGCCACGTTCTGGAAGCGCGGATATGGCTTCAGCAACTGCGCCGCCGTCGTCGTCTTGCCGCCGATGGGGCTGGAGACCGGAAGCTGCCCGTAGTACGGATTCGGCACTGCCGTCTGCAGCGACGCACCCTGCGTCAGTTGCGCTTGCGTTAGCTGATTCAGGTTGGAGTCTGGAATCCCCACATGCACGATGTGCGAGCCCACATAGGCCACGTCAAAGGAGAGATTGTTCGTGATCGCCCGCTGGAAGCCAAGGTTCCACTGCTCCACGTAGCCGGACCCCGCCTTGCGATTGACCGTGTAGACGCTCTGCCCCAGACCCGCGTTGACCGTCAGAGGAATGGGCGCGACAGACGGCCCGTTCGCCAAGGTGAACGCCGCATTGACGCTGTCCAGCGTCTTCTGCTGCACGTTCTGGATGAAGGGGAACTGCGGGGCGGTGAAGGGCGTCGTAATGCCGGACTGGTCGATGAAGACGAAGCCTGAGCCGGCCCGGACGACTGTCTTCGGGGTCAGCAGGTAAGTCAGCCCCAGTCTTGGGGCGACGTTGTCGTAGTGCAGCTCCCGCGCGGACTTGGGATAGCCGTTGACGCCTAGATAGTCCAGTTGCTGCGTCGCCAGGTTGAAGACCGCGCCCTGGTTGTTCTTCTCGGTGGAGGGAAAGTGGAGCGTGTACCGGGCGCCCAGGTTGAAGGTAAGCCGGTCGGTCGCGCGCCAGTCATCCTGCAGGAAGTACTCCTGGATGTGGTCGCGCGGGCGCAGCTTGCTGGTCTGCAGGTCGATGGAAAAGGTATCCACCTGCCCCAGCAGAAAGCTGGCAATAGAGTTGCCGTTTGTGAGCTTGTCGGTCGGCGCGATGACAAGACCTTGCTGGTTGGTGCCCGTGGTGGTGAAGGCGAAGCTGCCCGTCGGGTTGGGCGGCGAGACGGTATTCAATTGATAAAAGCGGAAGTCCAGTCCGGCCTTGATGGCATGGCGTCCGCGCGTGTAGACCAGCGTGTCGGTCGTCTCCCACACGGCGGTCTGATATTGCGCGAAGGTGCTGGCCGAGGGGCCAAGCTGCTGGAAACCGGTGAAGGTAAACAGCGGCAGTGCGTTGTTGAACGCTGCGTTGGTGGGGATGCCGGGGATGCCCAGCGCGGCCGAAGCCGTGGCGCCGGTGGTCGGTCCAGCGATGCCGTTACCCCGTCGCGTATAGCCCAGCCGGTAGTCGTTGACCAGGCGCGGGCCGAAGGTGTGGGTCTCATTGAAAACCGCCTGCTGCCCCAGCACGTGCGAAAGGCCGGAGACACCTCCGGTGCCGATGACCGTCCCGCTGATGACGCCTGAGCCGTCCGGCAGCGGCGTTACCGGGTTCTCCACATCGGAGAAGTAGCTGTAGCGCCCGAAGGCGCGGTCGTGCAGCCCCAGCGCGCCGTCCACGCGGAAGTCGAACTGGTTCTGGTGATCGGCGTCGTTGGCCGTGCGAGTGTAGTTGTTGGCCGCGCCGGAGGTCGTCGGCGTGGGAAAGCGCTGCAACAGCGCCAGCGCGGCGGGGTCGAATCCGCTCGTAATCGTGTCGCTGGGGAACTCCATGCGGACGTTCTTGCCGCCCACGACCGTCGTCGTCGCCGGGTTGTAGATATGCGAGACGCCAGTGAAGATGCCCTGCCGCTCCGCCAAGGTGGGGATGGTGGAGATGACGGTGCGCCCGATCAGCGCCTTAATGCCTTGATAGTCGCCGAAGAAGAAGAGCTTATCATGCAGCACGGGCCCGCCGATGGTGACGCCATAGAGGTTTCGGCGATACTCCGGCTTGCGCGCCGGCGCGGCTGCGGCAAAGTAGTTGCGGGCGTTCAGGTCCTCATTGCGGAAGAACTCAAAGAGCGAGCCGTGGAACTGGTTGGAGCCCGCGCGCGTGGCCACGTTGACGACGCCGCCATTGAAGCGGCCGAACTCGGCGGGCACGTTGTCCGCCTCGATGGTGAACTCCTGGATACCGTCAATGATGGGGAAGAAGACCACCTGGCCCGGCTCCGGCTGCAGCGCGGAGATGCCGTCATAGAGGTACTCATTGGTGCGCGGACGCCCGCCGTTGATGCGCGGCAGCACCGTGCCCGGAGGGAGTTCCACGCCGGGCGCAAGCTGCGCCAGGTTGATGAAGTTGCGGCTGTTAAGCGGCAGCCCGACGACCGTATCGCCGGGAATGTGGGTCTCAATGTCGCTCTGCGCGCTCTGCAGCAACGGCGCGTCGCCGGTGACAGTGACGGTCTGCGCGTCGGAGCCGGCGCTGAGCACCAGGTCCGCGGAGACGGTTTGCCCTACGGTCGCGGTCACGCCGGAGCGGCTCAGGTGCTGGAATCCCGCCGCGATGACGTCCAGCCGGTACACGCCCGGGTTGAGCGCGGTAAAGGAATAGTCGCCGCCGCTGGTGGAGACCGTCCTCTGATGGACGTTAGTGCTGGTCTCGGTCAGCGTCACCTGGGCGTTGGGGATGACGGCGCCGGAGACGTCGACGACACGCCCCTGCAGCCCGGCTGTGACCTGCGCGGAGGCAGCGGCGGCGGATAGCACTGCAAGAACAAGGGCAGAGGAACGATGAGGCAGTCTCACGCGGAGGGCTCCTGCCGGCACGCACTCAAGCGTTGCGCCGGCGATGTTGCAAGGGGACTCGCGGACAGGGAGATGGTGTTGAATCAGGCGTACATCGAAGCACAGACATCCAGTCGCGGTACTTCGACTCTATACAATTCAAATCGCAGGGTCAAACGACTTTGCTGCGGATTCGCGCGCTGGGAGCATCATGCGAGGCCTACCGCTACTCGTCCATCCGCTCCACCATCACGTCCGTGCTTTTGATCAGCGCCGCCGCCGCGTCGCCCTTCTTCAGCCGCAGCTCCTTCACCGCGCTGGCCGTGATGATGGCCGTAATGTGGTTCTCGCCCGCCGCGAGCACCACCTCCGCCATCAGCCCCGCCACCCGGATGCTGACCACCTTGCCCGCGATCTGATTGCGCCCGGAGACCCTGCGGAAGCGCGCGCGCGACTCTGCCGCCGGCTTCGCGTTGTCCCCGGTGAGAAAGGGCCGCAGCGTCTTCTCCGCGATCCGATGATGCCCGCCCGGCGTCTGCGTTGTCTTCAGCTTGCCGCTCAAGATCCACTGCTTGATGCTGGGATAACTGATCCCCAGCAGACGTGCTGCCTCGCGCGGTGTCAACATCGGCACCTCAGCCATGTGCGTCCTCCTCGTTCATCCAGCCAATCGCGTCGATCAGATACTGCTTCAGATTCTTGCGCGCGACGATCGCGTCCAAAAAGCCATGCTGCAGCAGAAACTCACTCCGCTGGAAGCCCTCCGGCAGCTTCTGCCGGATCGTCTGCTCGATGACCCGCGGACCCGCAAATCCGATCAGCGCGCCCGGCTCCGCGATGTTCAGATCCCCCAGCATCGCAAAGCTCGCCGTCACGCCGCCGGTCGTCGGGTCCGTCATCAGGCTGATGTAGGGCACGCCGGCGTCATCCAGCCGCGCCAGCCCGGCGGAGATCTTCGCCAGTTGCATCAGCGACGCGATGCCCTCCATCATGCGTGCACCGCCGCTCGCCGCCACGATGATTAGTGGCCTCCGCGTCTCCAGCGACCGGTCGATTGCTCTGGCGATGGTCTCTCCCACCACCGCACCCATGCTCCCGCCGATGAACGCATATTCCATGACGCTGAGCACCACCGCATGCGGCCCCAGCATGCCCAGCGCGTTCAGGATGGCATCGTTCAAGCCGGTCTTCTTTCGCGCCTCTTCCAGCCGCTTCTTATACGGCTTCAGGTCGGTAAACTGCAGCGGATCGGTTGACTTCAGCTCCAGGTCCACCAGCTCGTATCCGGGCTCCAGCAGGTTTGCAATCCGCGCCTTCGCGTCGAAGCGAAAGTGCCGTCCGCACTTGGGGCACACGTACAGGTTCGCCTCCAGGTCTGGCTTGTAGATCGCCTGCCCGCACGATCCGCATTTGATCCACAGCCCCTCGGTCCTGACCGTCTTCGTGCCGTCCGTGACGATCTTCGAGTCTTCCCGTTTGAACCAACTCATCGCGCCAGCCTGCCCCTCAATCCGCACCCAAACACCGTCCGGTACGCACTCGATCCATTGTACCGGCGTCCCGCTCCCGTGACATCCGCCGCGGCTCTCCGTCCCGGCTAACGTCCTGCGAAGGCGTCATACAGCGCCTGCGCGATCTCCCGGTGCCCCAGCGGATTAGGGTGAAACTCATCGATCATGTCCACGTTCGTGCCCAGCTCATACCGCCGCGTGTCAAACAACGTGACGTCCAATCCGTCCCCGGCAAAGAGCGCCACATTCGCCTCAATGTCCCGGATATAAGCCTGGCAGACGGCATCATTGCGGGCGCAGGCAGCGTTGGTCTGGCTGTTCTGCTTCGGCGTCGTGCCCACATAGACTTTGGGCAGGTTGCCCGTGCCTGCAGACGGCAGCGTTCCCACCGCGATCACCCCCACTCCGCTCGTCCCCACGCTGGTCTGCGTGAACGTCACGCTGTGGCTCCCCGCCGCCACCGCCGGAACCCGAAGCAGCGCCATGGCCGCATGCGCCCCGTTGTACGTCGCCATCGCCGGCACGGTGCCGGACGTGGACGCCCCCATCTGCATCCCATCCACCGCATAGGTGAAGGCTCCCGTACTTCCGTCCGTGATCCGGTACCAGACATACACCGCGCCCGCGGCAGCCGTCTTTACTGGGAACGTAATGGAAGCCCCGGCCGCATCCGTGGTCAGCGCATTCCAGAACGGCTCAAGATGGGCCGCTCCCGCCGCTGTCACGGCCGCGTCCGTCGCCAGCACCTTATCCTCGCTCGGCAACGCGAGCCACGCGATCACCGCTTGATGACACGCATTGAAGACCGCCTCATACGCGCCCGCGCCCTTGACGCTTACATCGTTCGTGCTCACCAGCAGCGTGTACATCCCTCGCGCAGCCAGCGCCGGCGCCTCCTTTCCGATCACCTGATCCGCGGGCAGATCGCACGCCTGATCCCCGCTCACCGCGTTATCGGTCAGCGGCAAGGAGATCGCCGCCGAAGCCAGCGCCGGATATCGCTGCGTCAGCGGACTCGCAAGCGCATAGCCGCGGGTGATCGAGTCGCCCAGCGCATGATAGTACTGGAACTCGCTGCTCAGGTTCACCGAGGTCCCGCTCAACGCCGCGCTCACCGGCAGCGACACGCTTCCCCCACACCCCAGGCAGAGCGAAGCCAGCACCAACCCGAACACAGAAGTGCGCATAGGCCGATCATATCCCGCCCTCCGGGGGCGGACGAGCCTTCGGACGGTGCCGCACTTCGTCCCGGAGATGCCGTCCGTTGCCCTTCTCCGTGTCACTTTCTGACTCCTCCGTGCTCTCCGTGGCTTGTTTTTACCCGGACCACCCGCATCCAGAAGCTCTCCATGCATTCTCCTGAATCGTTCTCTTCTCTCCTCGTATCTACCTAACAGTTGCGGAAGGATTGATCGCAACGCGAGTAGAAGCAGGAGAAAGAGGAACGCATCATGGCAAAGCTCACAGATAAAGTCGCAATCGTCACCGGCGCATCGAAGGGCATCGGCGCCTCCATCGCAGAGCATCTCGCCGCGGAGGGCGCCTCCGTCGTCGTCAACTACGCCTCCTCGAAGTCCGGAGCAGACGCCGTCGTCGACCGCATCACCCAGGCCGGCGGCAAAGCCGTCGCCATCGGCGCCGACGTCGCCGAGCAGGCCGACATCGACGCCCTGATCACGGGCGCCGTCAAGGCGTTCGGCCACATCGACATCCTCGTCAACAACGCCGGCATCTACAGCTTCGAGCCGCTTGAAGCCATCACCGCCGAGAGCTTCCACAAGCACTTCAACCTCAACGTGCTCGGCCTTCTCCTCACGACCCAGGCTGCGGTCAAGCACTTTCCCGCAACCGGCGGCTCGGTCATCAACATCAGCTCCGTCGTCGCCAAGTCGCCGCAGCCCAACAGCAGCGTCTACTCGGCCACCAAGGGCGCCGTCGATGCCGTCACCATCGCCCTCTCCCGCGAGCTCGGCGCAAAGAAGATCCGAGTCAACTCCGTCAGCCCCGGCATGGTTGAGACCGAAGGCGCCCACACCGCCGGCTTCATCGGCTCAGACTTCAGCCAGAAGATCGTCAAGCTGACTCCGCTGGGCCGCATCGGCCAGCCGGACGACATCGGCAAGGTCGTCGCCTTCTTCGCCTCGGACGACTCCGCCTGGATCACCGGCGAGGCCGTCCTCGTCGCCGGCGGCAATCGCGGCTAGAGCATTTTCCTGTAGGTGTAGCTGGTTCCACGACCCTTATGGGCGTTTTCTCTCAAGGAAAACGCCACCGTAAGCCTGATTTGAGAACCCCATCAGCGGGGGAAAAAGCTCGAGTATCGCCTTTCGTTCGCACACCGCACGGCCGGGATCTCCACCCTCCTGGCCGTTGTTTATACATGTGTCTGCTCTCTCGGCAGATCCTGCCCACTTGTTCAGTCCCTCCGTGTGCTGGTCACATCCTTCCGTAATGCCACCATCAGCCTCCGCCGCCCCACTCCGGAGTGATTGTCTCAACCCTTTGCGCCCCCTACTCTCAACTCATCGGCCAAGCGGTTCGATAAGCAACAAGGGATGGGGAAAGGGGCCAGACATCATGCAAGTGCTTTGCAAATGGACCAACACCAACGCTGAAGTTCACTGCAGGGTCTGCGGACAAGGCTTCCTGGTCTACTGGGCTCGCACCTCGCGCACCGAGCGCGAAGCCGCCCGCCATTCCATTGTGGAGGGTCTCGCCGCCCACCACGCTGACTCCGGCTCCGCGCACGTCCATCCCCGGATCGGCTTCTCCGTGCCCAGTTGGGCCGGCCCACCGCCCTTCTCCTGCGCCGCTCTCCTCGGAGGCGCCCAGGACTGGTCGAGGTAGCCCGGCCAATGTATGCCCGGTCTAGCCTGGCCGATCGAGTCCGGTCCAGAAGCGCTCGGTCCATGGCATGCGCCGCACAAGTTTGAGTTAGCCGGCTCCAAGCCGCTCATCAAGGCATCTCGGAACCTCCCGCTCGACACGTATTGCTGGAGGTCCACGCCTGAGACGGCTCTGCCGGCGCCCACGGCCCTTGCTCCCACGGAGCGATCGCCGTGGGCCTTTCTTCGCCCTCGTCAGCAAACCCTCCCTAACGCCAATTGCCTTCCGAGCTTTAGAAAGCGTTCCCGGTTCAAAGCGACACGACACCCTTGGTCGGCGGCCCCTGTGCGGAGTTTGAGAGTTCGGCCCACTGCTCCCACAGCGCCAGCCGCGCCTGATAGGCGTCTCGAACACGCGGCAGGCCGGTGCTGCCGACGAAGAAGCGGAGCGGCGGGGCTTCAGCGTCGACAACCGCCAGAATCGCGTCCGGCGTGGCACGAGGATCGCCCTGGTCCATGTTGGAGATCATGGAGACGATCTGCTGGCGCAACGCCGCGTAAGGTTCAAGGCCGGACGCCACCTTCACAGAGGCGGCGCTGCCGAACTCCGTGGCATAGGCGCCGGGCTCAAGGATCGTCACCTTAACGCCGAAGGGCTTGACCTCCGCGGCAAGCGCCTCGTGCATTGACTCGAAGGCCCACTTGGAGGCGCTGTAAAGACCCAGCATGGGAACGCCGATGAGCCCAAGAACGCTGGAGACACCAACGATATGACCGCTGCCCTGTTCCCGCAGAATGGGAAGCGCGGCTTGGATCACGCGCAGCGTCCCAAGCAGGTTCGTGTCGAACAGCGAGCGCACGTCCTCTTCCCGAACCTCCTCGATCGTCCCAACCAGGGAGTAGCCCGCATTGTTCAGCACCACGTCGAGCCGGCCAAAGTGCGCATGCGCGGCGGCAACCGCCTGCTTGACCTGCTCTGTGTCCGTGACATCGAGGGCGAGCGGCAGGACGCGATCGCCGAACCGCTCGGAGAGGCTCGCTACATCGGCGAGCTTGCGGGACGTGGCGGCCACCAGGTCGCCGCGCTCAAGAGCGGCTTCTGCCCAGATGCGACCGAAACCGCGCGATGCTCCAGTGATAAACCAAACTTTGTTGGACAAGACGATCTCCTCATGACTTTGCTGTGTGTAAGGCACCAAGATAGACAGTGTTAAGATAAAGACAGAGCCGTTCAATGACCTGCCTAAACTCCTGCCATCAGCGTAACGCGAAATCTAAACAACGTAAAGATAGATGCTCGCCCTAGAGAAACGATCCACCTATCATCATGGCGATCTGCGGACCGCCCTGATTCAGGCCGCGGATCGCATCATCGCGGAAGACGGCATTGAAGCCTTTACCCTGAGAGCTGCGGCAAAGCGTGCCGGCGTCTCTCCGGCCGCGCCCGCGCACCACTTTGGCAGCGTCAAGGGTTTGCTGACGGAGGTGGCGCTGCTGGCGTATAAGCGAGCGGAAACCTATCTGGACGAGGTGACGGATACGGAGGACGCGGCCCAAAATGTGCGCGCCTTAAGCCTCGCGTTTGTACGCTTCGCCGTTGAAAATCCGGGACACTTTCGGCTGATGTTCCGCGGAGATCTGGTCGATCGCGACGACCCCCGATACGCCGAGGTTAGCCATCGGCCCGGGCTGCGCCTGGGCAAGGCCGTAGCCGCCTATCACGGGCGTACTCAGATCGATATGGGCCGCTTTGAAGACGCGGCACAGATCCTGGGCGGCGTGGCAGCGATGCACGGACTCGCACATCTGGTGCTGGAAGGAAAAGCGCTACGGTTCTTCAAAGGTGCGAAGGCGAAAGGATTTCTGCAAAAGGAGTTGCCGCGCGCGCTGGAACAGATGTATCCCTCGCAACGCAAACTCGTTCCAAAGCAGCACAGGTAACGAAGACGCGCTCTCTTCAACCCAGCCTCTCGGCCCCTGTACACTACCCCCAGCCATGCGCGTCATCCTCGCGGAAAAGCCCTCCGTCGCCCGCGATCTTGCCCAAGCCCTCCGCTGCACCCATAAGGAGCAGGGCTTCTTTCGCGGCTCCTCCGACCTCGTCACCTGGGCCATCGGCCACCTCGTCCGCTTCGCCGAGCCCGGCGAGATGAACCCCGCATGGGGCAAGCCCTGGCGCCGAGAAGCCCTCCCCATGCTTCCGCACACCTGGCTCTACATCCCAGAGCCCCGCACCGAAGACCAGTTTCGCATCGTCCTCCGCCTCTTCAACGACCCCCGCGTCACCTCCATCGTCAACGCCACCGACGCCGGCCGCGAGGGCGAAGCCATCTTCCGCCGCATCTATGCCCTCTCCGGCAGCCAAAAGCCCGTGCAGCGCTTCTGGACCTCCTCCCTCACCGAGGACGCCATCGCCCAGGCCCTCCGAGACCTCCGCCCCGCCTCCGACTTCGACGCCCTCGCCTCCGCCGCCCAGACTCGCGCCCAGCTCGACTGGCTCATCGGCATGAACCACAGCCGCGCCGCCACCCTCCACAACTCCATCACCTGCTCGGTTGGCCGCGTCCAAACTCCCACCCTCGCCATGATCGTCCGGCGCCACCACCAGATCGCCGGCTTCATCAAGTCCTTCTTCTACGAGGTCCACGCCGAGCTTCTAGCCCCGGCAGGCGACTTCATCGCCCGCGCCCTCAACCCAAGACCTGAAGGCAAGGAAAACACCCACGGCTTTGACTCCAAACCCGAGGCTGAAGCCATCCTCGCCGCCGTCCCGCCCGGCACCCCCGCGACCGTCACCAACGTCGAGATCAAACCCCGCCGCACTCCTCCCCCGCAGCTCCACAACCTCGGCGAGCTCCAAAAAGA
>CAXTRZ010000013.1:0-1612 GCA_964246715.1 uncultured Acidobacteriaceae bacterium
GTACAGGATAAATGCTTGTGTTCTGCCGGACGGACCTCCTGCGCGGGCGGTCACTTCGTGACGGGTCTACCAAGTCGTGTCAGGATCAGCAGCGATGCTCCTTCCGTTGGTCAGCACGATCTTCGTCTTGCAGCCACAGGAGTATCACGTGAAGACCTCAAGAGGGCTCAAGAAGTGACCGCCGTTCCCCCGGTTCAATCCTTCCTGCCTGGTTGCGGCTTGCATCAGCGGATTTGCCGGTTAGAAATCGTTGACTCGGCGGTATGGCGAGGATATGTTTTTTCTCACCCCTGTCCCGCTTAGAAGAGCACACGTTTCGCCAACCTAAATCCAGGAGAGAAACCATGCCTGTTCCAACCCTCGCGTCCCCGACCCTTCAGGTTGAGGGGCGGACTTACAAGCTCACCCCCATGGAGGACCATAACTCCTACATTGCCCAGGCTAAGGTTATCGCGCAACAGGTCCATCAGGCGCCGCTGCCCGCGCCGCCCGTCAAGCCGGACGACATCGTCTCCCTGGCGCAGTACCAGACCCCCATCAAGGACCAGGGCGCGCGAGGAACCTGCTGGTGCTTTGCCGGGGCGGCAGCGGTGGAGGCAGTGTACAAGCGCAAGTACGGCGTCACGCTGGACCTGTCCGAGCAGTACATTGCGCACATTGCAAAGGTGCAGGAGCTGGCGTACAACCCCATGGATCCTAACCGGTCGCATGAGAACAACAGCACGTTGTGGGATGCGCAGGGCGCGTCCGATATCTTGCTGAAGCTGGAGATCTCAGCGGTTTGCCTGGAGACCGACGCACCCTATCTTTCCGAAGCGCAGATGCAGGCGGCGCAGAGTGCCATAGCGGGCGCAGGCACCATTACGGCGGCAAACGGCAACCCTTCCCAGGCGGTTATGGATGCATTTGAGTTCCAGGAGAAGCTGATCCCCAGCGCGGCGCGCGCGAAGTGCAAGTACCTGGTGACAGGCGTCTCCTCGCCCAGCGCGTGGGATGCGAAGACGTTGCAAGGCATCCTCGCGGGCGGAACGGAGGTCTGCGTCGACATCCAGACGTACTACAAGACCGACAACAATGGGGTGTGGCAGTACGACCCGAACGCGAAGAACGTTGGGGGGCACTGTGTGCTGTTGATTGGGTATGACAGCACGCAGCAGTACTTTTTGGTGAAGAACTCCTGGGGCGGTACGGCGTGGTACAAGATGAGCTTCGACTTCATCAATCACTGCGCGACCTGGGCTCATTGCGTGACCAGCGTGCGCGATCCCGGGACCGGTCCGGACAAGCGGGCCTTCTGGATGGGAACGTGGAACATGGACTATGACGGCTGGCGCGGCACGCTGACCTTCCGGCGGCATGTCGACTACCATAAACCGACGACTCCGACGCGGCTGGGAGACTTTGTGCGGGATGGGGTGACGTACGACGTGAATGGGCACTTTGACGAAGGCTACCAGCACTGCATCCTGTATGTTGCTCCGTCTGCGGCTCGGCTGGTGCCGGGCACGGAGACGGGCTTAAGGTTCGACCTGTACTGCTTTAGCTGGGACATTGAGCATGCGGCCGGCACCAATACCAACAACGGGACGTATGGTGCGGTGCTGAGCCGCAC
>CAXTRZ010000013.1:1622-15419 GCA_964246715.1 uncultured Acidobacteriaceae bacterium
ATTTCGCGACGGGGGCCGCCACCACCCCCACCACGGGCCCTTATGGCGGGGGGCGGCGCCCCACGCCGCTGCCGCCGGAGCGGTCCAATAAGTTTGCCGTGGGGAACTGGGTGGGTAGCTACACCATGAACCATGACGGCTGGGTGGGAAGTCTGCACATCACGTCAGTCTCACCGTTTGCGGCGACGTACAGCGACTCGTCCGGGAACCATGGGGTTTCCGGAAGCGTGAACGGGCATGAGGCGAAGATCACCATCGCGTTTCCAGGCAACAACCAGGGGTTCGACCTCTTTTATCACACCTGGGAGGCGGGGGTTTTTGCGGGAACGACGGTGAATGGAGGACAGACATACGGGGGCTATGGATTACCGCATAACGGGTTGGTAGCTGTGGCGATTCTGCCGGACGGCGCTAGTGGCGGGAGATGCGGAGGGCGTCTGTCTTCCAGTTGAGGTGGACGCTCAACATGCGGAGGGTGAAGCCGACGAGGGCTGCGGGGATGATGCACCAGAGCTGCGGGAGTCCGATGACATCCGACAGGCGGTCGAGCAGGAGGTAGGTGACAGCGGCGGCGAGGGCGGCGATGGCGTAGAAGTTGCCGCGTTCAAAGACGCGCGGGGGGGAGCCGCTGAGGACGTCGCGCAGGGAGCCGCCGCCGACCGCAGTGATGATGCCGAGCATGATGGCGGGCAGCCAGGTGAGGCCGAAGTCCTCCGCCCGGGCGGTGCCGGAGACGGCAAAGAGCGCGATGGCGGCGGCGTCGATGAGGAGCATGACGTTCTGGGTGCGGTTGCCAATATGGGCGCCGAAGAGCAGCGTCAGACCGGCGGCGAGGAAGGCGGTATAGAGGTACCGTACGTCGGTGAGGGCGAGCGGCGGGCCGTGATTAAGCAGGATATCGCGGACGATGCCGCCGCCGAGCGCGGAGATGAAGGCGAGGCCGAAGGCGCCAATGACGTCGTAGTGGTAGCGCGCGTGGTTGCGGGCGTGCAGCGCTCCTCCGATGGCGCCGACGGCGATACCGGCGAAGTCGAGGAAGGAGATAAGGAGTTCGAGATGGAGGTGGGGGTGCATCGTGCGAGGCGTTCTGCGCGGCTACTCCGTGGGCTTGCGCAGGGCGACGAGCTGCGGGTGCAGGAGCTTGTTGGTGAGGGAGCGGGTGAGGGCTTCGACGGCCTCGCGCTGGGCCGGGGTGAGGCTAGCGAGCGTGCGAGCGGCGCGGGCGAGCTCGGCCTGGCGGAGGGTCTCGGCCTGCTGCTGGAGCGCTTTGATGGCGGGGACGGCGTCGAGCGATTGCAGGCGCTGCTGGAAGCGCGTGACCTCTTCGGCGATGATGGATTCGGCCTGCTCGGCCTCGCGGCTGCGGTCGGCAAGGTTGGCCTGGGCGACCTGCTGGAGGTCGTCGATGTCATAGACGAAGCAGCCGTCGATCTCATTGAGGCGCGGGTCGACGTCGCGGGGGACGGCGATGTCGATGAAGAACATGGGGCGGCCGCGGCGGCGCTGGATGAACTGCTGGCCGTGGGCCCGGGTGAAGAGCTGCCGCGGCGCGCCGGTGCTGGTGATGACGATGTCGGCGCGGGTGGCTTCGTCGTAAAGCGTATCGAACGGCACGACGGAGGCGGTGATGCCGGGCGATTGGAACTGCGCGATGATGCTCTCCGCGCGCGCCTGGGTGCGGTTGGCGACGAGGATGGAGGCCGCGCCGTGCTGGACAAGATGGCGCACGGCGAGCTCGGACATCTTGCCCGCGCCGACCAGCAGCACGGTCTTGGCGGCGAGCGAGCCGAAGATCTTGCGGGCGAGATCGACTGCGACGGAGGCGATGGAGACGGAGGAGGAGCCGATCTGGGTCTCGCTGCGAACTTTTTTAGCGACGGTGAAGGCGCGCTGCAGCAGGGAGTCCAAGTATCCGCCGGCGGCGCTGTATCCGGAGCCGCTGAATTTTTCACCGCCGATGGCGCCGACCTCGCGGGCGACCGAGTAAGACTCCTTGACCTGGCCGAGGATCTGCGGCTCACCGACGACCATGGAGTCCAGCGAGGAGGCAACGCGGAAGAGGTGGCGAACGGCCTCGCGCTCACGGAACTCATACAGGTGCGGCTGGATGGTGGCGGCGGGAACGGCGAAGTACTCGTGCAGGAAGCGAAGCAGGTCCGGCGCGGTGTCAGCGGTGGGGCTGTCCTGCACGGTGATGAGCTCGACACGATTGCAGGTGGAGAGGATGAGGCCTTCGCGGATGCCGGGCGCGTGGGCGAGCGAGCGGGTTGCATCGGCGAGGCGGCCGGCGGGGATGGCGAGACGCTCGCGGATGTCCACGGGCGCGGTGTTATGGTTCACGCCGAGGAGGACGAGCGTCGAGGTACCTGGGGGCGAGTTGGGTTGCTGCTCGATGCGGGTCTCGTTCATGGCGTGGGGAACCGGTGAACGTTGGAGAACTGGTTGGAGACCCAGACGGCGAGGATGACGAGGAAGACGAAGCTGGAGAGGTATACGGCGCGGCGGCCGCGCAGGCCGTTGATGCGGCGGATATGAATCATGGCAATGTAGGCCAGCCACATGGCGAAGGCAAGCAGGATCTTGGGATCGCGGAAGTACGAGGCGCCCTGCTGGATTGCGGCCAGAAAGGTGCCGATGAGCAGGCCGGCAGTCATGCAGGGCAGGCCGAAGAGCAGCGCGCGCAGGGCGATCTTGTCCAAGGTATCGAGCGGCGGAAGCGTGATGCGTGTGGGCGCGACCGCCTTGGATTTGAGGCGGCGCTCTTCAATAAGGTAGAGGACGCTGGCGATGAGGCTGACCACCAGTGCGACGTACGCGGCCAGTAGCAGCGCGATGTGCAGGAAGACCCAGCCGGTGTGCGCGATGGGCGAGATGATCTCCTCGCCGGGGCGGAAGGCGGGCAGTAGGCCGAGCAGGAAGATGATGGGCAGCAGGAAGATGCCGAGCGAGAGGGTTCGATAGCGGGCGTAGACGGCAAGGAAGGCGACGGCGAGCAGCAGGCCGAGCAGGGAGAGCATCTCGTGCGTGGCCAGTTCAAACGGGCCGGGCAGGCGATGATGAGCTTCGTTGAGGGTCTCCGCGAAGGAGACGAAGTGGAAGAGCAGCGCGGCGACGGCGGCGGGGATGGCGATCAGGTTCCAGCGCGGGCGGTCGAAGAGAGCCGCCGGCAGCACCGCAAGCGCGGCGACGCCGTAAAGGAGAACCGCGACTCTGAGCCAGAAGAGAGACATGCGGAAGCGAGCGCCTGGTGGAGGCGCTATCCATCAGTATATCGGTTTCGGCACAGGGAATTCCTGCCATGAATCAGATTCGATGCGTTGCTTTGTGCCGGGGCGATTATGATGCTGGGGTGAAGAGAACGGTCAAAGCCGCGACACGCATGGCAGCCTGGATGCTGTGCCTGGTACTGGTCTTACTGGCGGGGAACTCGCCGCACTGCGACCTGTGCGATGGAATCCATGAGGCCGCTGCTTCTTTCCTGCAATCTTCCGTTCGTCATCCCGCGCCGGTTGAGCCGGATGCCTGCAATGGAGTCTGTGCCTGCTGCGGGTTTCACTGGCTGCCCGACGCGAGGCCAGTCCTTCTCTCCATGCGCATGGAGAGCGTAGCTCCCGTCGCGCCAGCGACCGCCCCGCTGCTTACGCCGCATCGTTCTCTCTTCCGGCCACCCCGCACTGCTGTTTCCTGATTGGCGTATCGTTCCCGCGCTTTGGCGCGGACTCATAAGCCCTTCTAAACTGGAGACCTTCATGCGGATTCGTGTGTCAACGCTCGCTGCGGCGTGCGCTTTGCTGTCTTTGCCCCTCATCATCAACGGGCAAGCTATCCCCGGCCACGCCAAACCTCTTCAGGAGGAGGCGGAAGAGAAAGACCCCGCAGCGATTCTTGAGGTGGGCGCGGCGACAAGCTGGACGCTTAGCGGAGGCGCTGCGACCTTTGCGCCAAACGTTGCGGTTGAAATCACGCCCATTGAGCATTGGCTGGAGCTGGAGGCCGGCGTGTCCCCCTTCTTTACCCGCACCTCCACCGAGTGGGATACCGACCTGCTGTTCAAGAAGCCTTGGACGATCTCCCGCAAGACGGAGTTCATGCTGGGCGTCGGGCCGGAGTGGGTGTATGTCAGGCAAGCCGGCAGAGCGACCCACTCCATCGCCGGAGAGGTAGCCGGCGACTTCATGTTCTGGCCTACCGGCAAGCATCGCTTTGGCTGGTTCCTGGAGCCGGCCTACGACTACAGCTTTGCGCATGGCCATGCACAGTCGATCGGCATGAGCGCAGGTTTGTTGATCGGCATTCGCTGATCGTCCTGATTCTCTGACCGTGCAGGGAGGCAAGGCAGAAGCAAGCGATGGTTGTTCAGAGCGAGATCACTGTCGGCTAGACGCCAAGGAACTTCTTCAACTGCTCTTCGCAGTACTCGGTGGAGACGAAGAAGGGCTTCTCCAGGATTTCGACCGTGAGGATGCCGTCTTTGTAAGAGTAGCCGGCGGTGACGCCGGACTTGGAGAGCTTGCCCTCCGTGCCGGTGAGGGTGATGCCGTGTTCAGCGGCGAGCGTGCTGGCTTTGTCGGCAAAGGCTTCCGGCGCGATGGGAATCTGGATCACGGACTCTCCTGAGTGATGCGGGATCAGTTTACGCGGTCCGGTACGAAAGACTTAACACCGATCTTCACCAATTGGACCGCTCTTAAGAATCGATTGTTTTGATCGGTCGGATCGGTGTTGATCGGTGTTAAGCCTTCTTTGTGACGGGTGCGATATTCTGACAGTCCGGACCTATGGCGAGCGAACAGGCAGAAGCGCAGTTGACCCCAGTGATGCGGCAGTACTTCGCCGCCAAGGAGGCGCATCCGGACTGCCTGATGTTCTGCCGCATCGGCGATTTCTACGAGCTGTTTTATGAGGACGCCGTCACGGTCAGCCGCGAGCTGCAACTGACGCTCACGGCTCGCGATAAAGAGAAGAAGCAGCCGATGTGCGGCGTGCCGTACCACGCGGCGGAGATCTACCTGCAGCGCCTGCTGCGCAAGGGCTATCGCATTGCGCTGTGCGAGCAGATGGAGGACCCCAAGTCCGTCAAGGGCATCGTCAAGCGCGAGGTGACGCGGGTGCTGACGCCGGGTACGGCCGTTGATCCGGGGCTGGGCGCGGGGGAGAGCTGCTGGCTGGCCGCGGTGGTAATGTGCAAGGGCACGGCGGGGCTGGCGACGGCCGGGCTTGCCATGGTGGACCTGTCCACGGGCGAGTTTCGCGCGACCGAGTTCAGCGGCGCGCACGCGTGGGCGCTGGTGACGGATGAGCTTGGACGGCTGCGACCCGCGGAGCTGGTGTATGCGGCTGGCGGGCTGGGCGGCGTGCGGCAGGGGTTACTGAATGGGGCGGAGGCTGAGTCAGACGAAGGGCCGGGGCTGGATGGGATTCGGACGAAGACGTCTGTCGATGATTGGGTGTTGACGGCCGAGCACGCGCTTCCGCTCCTGCGGCAGCACTTCAAGGTGTTGTCGCTGGATGGGCTTGGCCTGAGCACGCATGAGGCAGCGGCGATTGCGGCGGGTGGCCTGCTGCATTACCTGCGGCAGACCAAGCAGGGTGCGCTGGAGCATGTGGAGGCGGTGCGGTTTTATGAGCGGACGGGTTCGTTGGAGCTCGACGCGGTAAGCGTGCGCAACCTGGAGCTGGTAGAGCCGCTGTTCTCCGGCGAGAGCGCGCAGACGACGCTGCTGTACACGCTGGATGCGTGCTGCACGCCGATGGGCAAACGGCTGTTGCGGGCCACGCTGCTGCGGCCGGCGATGGAGTTGCAGGAGATTGAGGCGAGGCTGGAGGCTGTAGGTGAGGCTGTCGCGGACCTGCGGCGGCGTGAGGGCGTGCGGCGGGCGATGGATGGATTGCTCGACCTGGAGAGGCTGCTGGGGCGCGTCGCGATGGACTCTGCCGGGCCGCGTGAGGTGCTGGCGCTGGCCGCAACGTTGGCTTGCCTGCCGCGTGTGGCCGCTGCGGCGAAGATGTTTGCGGCGGAGCGGTGGACGGCAGTCGCGAACGGGCTTGATCCGCTGGAGGACCTGCATGAGCTGATCGTGGCAACGATCGTGGATGAGCCGCCGGTAACGTTTGCCGATGGCGGCGTGGTGCGGGCGGGACTTCATGCGGAGCTCGATGAGCTGCGGGCGCTGAGCCACAGCGGACGACAGGCGCTGGTCGCGATTGAAGAGCGTGAACGGGCGCGGACGGGGATCGGGTCGCTGAAGGTGCGGTATAACTCGGTGTTTGGGTATTACCTTGAAGTGACGAAGTCAAACGTGAAGGCCGTGCCCGCGGACTATGAGCGCAAGCAGACGCTGGTCAACGCCGAACGCTTCACCACGCAGGAGCTGAAGGAGTATGAGACGAAGATTCTGACCGCGCAGGAGCGGTCGCTGGAGATCGAGCGCAGGATATTTGCCGAGATGCGGGCACAAATCCTGGCCGCCGCCGGACGCATGCGTGAAGCCGCGCGAAAGATCGCGGAGATCGATCTGATGGCATGCTTTGCACATCTGGCCGCGCTGCGTGGATGGAGCCGCCCGCAGGTGGAGGAGAGCGGCGTGCTGGAGTTCGTCAATGCGCGGCACCCGGTGGTGGAGCGGCGCATGGAGGAGTCCGGCAGCGGGCGCTTTGTGCCGAACTCGTTATACCTCGATGCGCAGGATGGCCCCGCCGTGCTGCTGATGACCGGCCCGAACATGGGCGGCAAGAGCACGTATCTGCGCATGGCCGCGCTGCTTGTAGTGATGGCACAGTGCGGCTCGTTTGTGCCCGCGGAGCGCATGCGGCTGGGTCTGGTGGACCGCATCTACACGCGCATCGGCGCCAGCGATAACGTTGCGCGAGGTCGCAGCACCTTCATGGTGGAGATGACGGAGACGGCCGCAATCCTGAACACGGCGACGTCGCGCTCGCTGGTGCTGCTGGATGAGATGGGTCGCGGCACAGCCACCTATGATGGTCTCTCGCTGGCATGGGCGACGGTCGAACATCTGCACAACCGCATCGGCGCGCGGGCGCTGTTTGCGACGCACTATCATGAGCTTACGCTGCTGGCGGATCGGCTTGCCAAGCTGAAGAACGTGCGCGTGACGGTGAAGGAGAACGCGGGCGGCATCGTCTTTCTGCATGCGGTGGAGGCAGGCGCGGCGAGTAAGAGCTACGGGATTGAGGTGGCGCGGCTGGCGGGGCTTCCGGTGGGGGTGATCGCTCGGGCGCGGGAGGTGCTGAAGGTGCATGAGCGCGCGGAGCATCAGGAGATCGGCGAGGCTGCCGCGGAGCCTGCACAGGCCTTGCAGATGACCATGTTCACGCCGCTCTCGCAGCGCATCGTGGACCGGATTGATGAGGTGCAGGTGGACTCGCTGACGCCGCTTGAGGCGCTGAACCTGCTGGCCGAGTTGAAGCGTGAGTTGAAGGGAGCGGCGCTGTGAAGCAAGAACTCAGAACGATGATCATCGCGGGCGTGATGAGCGGAACCTCCGCGGATGGCATCGAAGTGGCGCTGGTGCGCATCTCGCCCGGCCTGAAGGGCGGCACGCAGCCACGATTGAAGGTGCTTGGCCATCGTAGCTTTCCTTATCCGCCTGCCTTGAGGGCCGCCGTTCTTCAAGCGGCGGGCACAGGCGAGACAACCGTTGCGGAGATTGCGCGGCTGAACTGGCGGCTCGGGGCGGTATATGCGGATGCAGTCGAATCAACTGTAACCAGTCTTGGCACAAAACCCGCGCTGATCGGCATCCACGGACAGACCATCTATCATCAGGCCATCGCAGAGCCGTATCTCCATGCGCCGGTGCGGGCGACGTGGCAGCTTGGCGAGATGGCGTTAGTCGCCGAGCGGATGCGGGTTCCGGTGGTCAGCGATCTCCGCTCCGCTGACATGGCCGCGGGCGGACAGGGCGCGCCGATGGTGCCCATGCTCGACTTCTGCCTCTTCCGTTCCGCGATGAAGAGCCACATGCTGCTGAACCTCGGCGGCATCGCCAACGTCTGCGCCATCCCCGCGGGCGCGGGCATGGACGACCTGCTCGCCTTCGACACCGGGCCCGCGAACATGCTTGTGGACGCGCTGATGCAACGGCTCTTCCGCAAGCCGTATGACGCAGGCGGCGAGACCGCAGCGCGGGGTCGCATCCTCATGCCCGTGGTCGATGAGTTGATGCAGGCTCCCTACTTCTCCGCAGTACCGCCGAAGTCCTGCGGCCGCGAGGAGTTCGGCGCCGCGTATGCGGACCATCTTCACACTCTGTGCGTTGCGGCGAAAGCCCGCAAGGTGGACATCATCGCCACCGCCACCGAGCTCACGGTGCGCTCCGTCTTTGACGCTTACACCCGCTTTTGCTGGCCGCATCTGGGTCAACGCGCCCCGCTGGCGCGTGCCACCGAACTCATCGTCGCGGGCGGCGGCGCGCGCAACGCGTACATGGTTCACCGTCTGCGCGAGCGCTTTGCAGCACTCGGCGTCAAGGTGCTGGTGGCCGATGAGATGGGCCTCGCCGCCGAGGCCAAAGAGGCCGTCGCCTTTGCGCTGCTGGCGTGGCTGAGCTGGCATGGGCTGCCAGGCAACGTCGCCTCCGCCACCGGTGCGGCACGGCCCGTCGTACTGGGTAAGGTGACATGCGGCTAAGGCTGGCCGCGTGCGGCCTGGGCGCGCTTGCACTGCTCAGCGCATGTCAGAGCCATCGCGAAGATCCGCGCACCGTGGTCGTCATCATTGAAAGCAGCCCCAACAATCTCGACCCACGCATCGGAACGGATGCGCAGTCGGAGCGTATCGGCGGCCTCATCTTCGACGCTCTGGTGCGTAAGGACGAGCACTTTGAGCTAAAGCCCTGGCTCGCGCAGAGTTGGGAGCGGCCTGACGACAAGACGTGGATCTTCCACCTGCGCGACGGTGTTCGCTTTCAGGATGGCCGCCCTCTGAAAGCAGAGGATGCCGCGTGGACCATCAACAGCCTCATCGACGGCTCGCTGATCACCGCAAAGGGCGGCAACTTCGGCGCCGTCGAGCGCGCCTGGGCAAAGGATCGCCTGACGCTCGTCGTCACGATGAAGCATCCGGATGAGTCGCTGCTCTTCAACCTCTCCGACGGTCTCTTTGGCGTGGTCCCGCGCGGCTCCGGCAAGAGCTTCGGCCTGCATCCGGTCGGCTCCGGCGCCTTCCGCTTCATCAGCGAGCAGACGGACCGCGACGTCGTGCTCGAGCGCACGCCGCAGTACTGGGCAGACACCAGGCCTCCCGCGCAGCATCGCATCGAACGTCTGCGCTTCAACGTGATCCCGGACGCCGTCACCTCCGCGCTAGAACTGAAGAAGGCTTCAGCAGACATCGCCGTGAACGTGGTGACGCTGGACATGGTGCATGTGCTGGAACGCACGCCCGGCCTGGCCGACCAGACCGGTCCAGGCTCGCCCGTGATGTACCTCAACTTCAACACCACGGCTAAGCCGCTGAATGATGTTCGCGTACGCCAAGCAGTCGCCTTCTCCATGGATCGTCAGGCAATCGTCGACGCGCTGTGGCTGGGCCGCGCCCGCGTGGCGAACACGCTGCTGCCGCCGGAGCACTGGGCCGCTGCGCCGCCCGCAATGCTCGCGCAGTACCCGCACGATCCCCCCCGCGCTCAGGCCCTGTTGCAGCAGGCAGGCTTTCCTGCGGACAGTCACGGCATCCGCCTGCATCTGGAGATGAAGACGAGCACCGACGAGACCACGCGGCTGCTCGCGCAGATTCTGCAGCAGCAGCTTCGCGCCGCCGGCATTGAACTTACGCTGCGATCCAGCGAGTTCGGCACCTTCTACTCCGACGTGACCCACGGCGCCTTCCAGATGTATGCGCTGCGCTGGATCGGCTCCAACGAGGACCCGGACATCTTCCGTTACGCCTTCGCCGGCACGCAGTTCCCGCCTGCGGGCGGCAATCGCGGACGCTACTCCAACCCGCGCGTCGATGCCCTGCTGACGCAAGCGGCCTCCATCGCTGACACGCAGCAGCGCCGCGAGGCCTACCGCCAGGTCCAGCAGATCCTCTCCGCCGACGTGCCCGCCATCCCGCTCTGGTATCCGGACAACAACGTCGTCCACACGCGCCGCGTCGCCGGAATCGTGCCGCGCGGCTCCGGCAGCTACGACTTTCTGCTTGGAGCCACAGTCGAATAGCGCATTGGAGAAACGCTAAGTCGTTGGCTGTCAATCTGCAGAAACCGGAGACAATTTCCTCTCCGGATCAACCCAATCTCCGTGTTAGTCTGCCGTTACCCAAATAATGCTTGCTCGCGGATCTCTGGGCCCGCTCGACTGAAGGTCCAGACGTATTTTGTAACCGTATATGGTACGTACTTGTCTTTGCATCTGATTGCCCTACCCCCGTCTTCCTTACCTGTTCTTGTATTCAGGAGGTCACGTCTTGCCATCCCCTTCGCTCGCCCAACGCGCCCGCCCGGCTTTCGCCCTTGCGGCCTGCCTGGTTGTGCTCCATGCAGCCGCGCCCGGCGCCCTCTTCGCGCAGGAATCCGCCCCTCCGCCCGCGGATCTCGTTATCAAGAACGGCACGGTCATGACCGCCAGCCACGGCACCATTGAGCATGGCGCGGTCTGGATTCACGAGGGCAAGATCGCCGGCGTGGGGACCACGGTCTCCGCGCCCGCCGGGGCCGTCGTTATCGACGCCTCCGGCAAGTACGTCACTCCGGGCATCATTGATCCGCACAGCCACTCCGCGCTGGGCAACGATGTTAACGAGGCCACCAGCCCGGTGACGCCGCACATGATGATGATCGATGCTTTCGACAACGAGGATCGCGGGCTCTACTTCGCGCTCGCCGGCGGCGTCACCACGGAGCTCCTGCTGCACGGGTCCGCCAACATGATCGGCGGGCAGAACATCTCCATCAAGAACCGCTTCGGCCGCACTAAGGACGAGATGCTCTTCAAAGGTGCGCCCCGCACCATCAAGTTCGCCAGCGGCGAAAACCCCAAACGCGTTTACGGCAGCAGAAATCAGCTACCCAGTACCCGCATGGGCAACTTTGAGGTCATGCGCCAAGCCTTTGAGGACGCCAAGGTCTACAAAAAGGGATGGGACGACTACAACGACAAGATGGCTAAGGGCGACAAGACCGCCGTCATGCCGCATCGCGATCTCAAGCTGGAGGCGCTCTCGGATGTGCTCGCCGGCAAGCTGCTCGTCGAGATTCACTGCTACCGCGCGGACGAGTTCCTAACTGAAGAGGCCATCGCCAAGGAATACGGCTATAAGATCCGCGCCTTCCACCATGCGCTGGAGATGTACAAGGTTGGCCCGCAGATCGCCGCCGACGGCACCGCCATCGCCACCTTTGCGGACTGGTGGGGCTTCAAGGATGAGGCCTGGGATGCCATCCCATGGAATGCCGTCATGAGCATGCGGGAGGGCGTTCGCGTCGCGCTCAAGTCCGACTCCGGAGATCACATCCGCCGCCTCAACCAGGAGGCCGGCAAGATGGTTCACTACGGCGGCGCCACTGAGGACGAAGCCATCCGCATGATTACGTTGAACCCCGCGTGGATCATGGGCATCGACGACAAGGTCGGCTCGCTGGACGTGGGCAAGGATGGCGATGTCGTCATCTGGAACATGGACCCGCTCTCCACCTACGCGCGCACGGAGAAGGTCTTCATCGACGGCGATCTCTACTTCGACTCCTCCCTGCCCGGCTACGGGACGACACACTTCCACGGCGTCATGCACGGCGGCGGATTTAACGGAGACGACGATGACGACATGGATGGCGGTATTGTGGGAGGCGGCAACAAACCATGACCTTGCCTGCCCGCTCCCCATCCTGCTCGTCCGCATCTTCCCTTCTCATACCTGCAACTGAATCAAAGAGGAAAGCCCTGATGCCCGTCCGCACGCTCGCCGCTCTCCCGGCCGCTCTGGCCCTCACGGTCGCGCCCTCGTTGTTCGCGCAGGCGGTCATGGTCAACACCGCGCCCGCCAACGCCAAGCCCACGGCCATCGTCGGCGGCAAGCTGCTCACCATTACTCACGGCGTCATTGAGAACGGCACCATCCTGCTGGAAGGCGGCAAGATCACCGCCGTGGGCACGGCCGCCTCGGTCAAGGTGCCCAAAGGCTCCACCATCGTTGACGCCAAGGGCATGACCGTCTACCCCGGCCTCATCGACGCCGAGACCAACCTCGGCCTGACCGAGATCTCCTCCGACCAGATGACCAACGACCTGGTTGAGACCAGCGATGAGATCCTTCCGCAGATGCACGTCTATGACGCCTTTCATGGCGAGACCGAACACATTCCCATCGACCGCATCAACGGCATTACCAACGCCATCGTTGCGCCGCGCCCCGCCGACACCATGCCCGGCCAGGACAGCTTCATCCAGCTTGCCGGCATCAGCAGCGACCAGATGGTCCTGACCCGCGACATCGCGCTGCCCATCAACTTCGGCGACGGCCCCAAACGCGGCGGACGCGGCGAAGGCGGCGCAGGCGGAGCCCGCTTCCCCAGCACCCGCATGGGCGAGATCTCGCAGCTTCATCAGGCGCTCATCGACGCCAGCGAGTACATGAAGGCTCGCTCCGCTGCCGCGAACAAACCGGCCGCCGATACGGACACGGCTCCCGCACCCGGCGGCGGACGCGGTGGACGCGGCGGTGCTCCCAGCAGCAAGTTCGACCTGAAGAACGAGGCGCTACTCCCGTACCTCAGGGGTGAAAAGCCGGTCATCCTCGGCGTCGAGCAGGGCCATGACGTGGAACCCATCATGAAGCTCGCCAAGGAGTTCAACCTCAAGGTCGTCCTCAGCCACGTCAACCACGCGCAGGATGTGCTGGACGAGATCGCCGCGTATCACGTGCCCGTCATCGTCGGTCCCATCTATGAGCTGCCCGAGGCAGGCGAGCGCTTCGACGCCGTTTACTCCGTCCCGGCGGAGTTGCAGAAGCGCGGCGTCAAGATCGCCCTCGCCTCCTTCAACACGGAGTTTGAGCGCAACCTGCCCTACGCGGCTGGGTACGCGGTCGCCTTCGGCCTGCCGTACGACGAGGCCTTGAAGGCCATCACCCTCAACCCGGCGGAGATCTTCGGCGTCGCCGACAAGCTGGGTTCGCTGGATGTGGGCAAGACCGCCAACGTGGTCATCGCCAACGGCGACCCGCTGGACGTTCGCACCTCCGTCAAGCAGGTTTACATCGACGGCATCGCGATCCCCATGGTCAGCCGCCAGACGCGCCTGCGTGACGAGTACATGCCGCTTACCAAGCCCGCCAAGTAGCGGCTATAAACCGAAAGCCCAGCCTCAGCGATGCGCTGAAGCGGGGCTTTTATCCTGTGCACAGGTCTCGGTACAGATGGGCGTAACAGTAGAACGCTCTCGTAGAGTCTACAAGCAGCTTAGAAGGTGAACGAGAGTCCCGCCTGCACCGTCCGCGGAGCCTGCGCGAAGTAGAGCGTATGTCCGTCCGCAGAGAGAAACGGCCGGTAGCCCTGCGCCATCAGGTTGGTCACGTCGATCGTCGCATCCAGTCCGGAAGGAAGCCAGGAGCCCAGCCGCAGCCGCTGCCGTAGAAAGCAGCTCAGGTATGCCTCATCGCTTAGAGCGCCATATGGATCAATGGCGGTGACCATCGTTCCCGGCTGCCACCGGTACGACGCCCGGATGCTGGTGCGGCTGCGCTTGAGGTCGCCCTTCAGCGCCACCGCAGCCGATTCCCCGCCCCGGACACTGAGCCCACTGAGGGCATCCGCCATGGCGGTTGCCGGCCCGGTC
>CAXTRZ010000013.1:15429-21552 GCA_964246715.1 uncultured Acidobacteriaceae bacterium
ATACTCAGCCGCAATCCAGATGTCCGGCGCGATGGGAGCTGAGTAGGTCACGCGAGCGCCGTCCGTGGTGTAGCCGCCGGCGAGCGCGCGGAAGTTGCCCGTCAGCGGATCGACTTCGACCCCCGCAGGCACAGCGCCGGCAAGAGCAGTCTGCGAAACCTCCTGCAGCGGAGACGCAGCCGTGCCAAAGCTGCCGCCGCCCGCCACCGTCATCCGATCCATGGCATCGTGGTAGTACGCCACCTCAACCACGCCGCGCCCGGCTTTCTTCGAGATCGCAAGCTCCTGATGCCGCCCCTGCTCCAGCGCCAGCTTGCTGCCGGCTACTGCCGCCGCCGGCATCGCCTCGCGCTCCGCCTTGATGTCCGCAAACTCCTGCGTGTTGCGGCTTGTGGCCATGCGGTATTGCAGCCGCCAGCCATTGCCCGCGTGCGCTGTCAGCCGCACAAACGGATGCGCCGCAACCGCATACGCCCCGGTCGCATAGGCGCCGCTGTGGACGCCTTCCACCTCGCCGCCCATCTCCAGATCGACGTTTTCGCCCAGCGCTACCTGCTGTCCGCTGCGCAGCTCCAGCACCTCGATCCCCGGCGCTCCGCCAGGCCCTACCAGCTCCGGATGCGAGCTGAACCCTACAACCGTGCGCGATCCGCCGCCGTACCCGGTCTTACGCTCGAGCCCGGCTTCCATCTCAACCGACGCTCCGCCCGACGCTCCAGCGTTCCGCTGCGCCTGCGGGTTCAGCGACGTGCCGATATCGGCCCGCAGCGTGCCTTCACTTCCGCTCGCATAGGCGCGATGCAGCGAGAGCACATCATGCACGCCCGCATCGCCAAAGCCATCGCCATCATGCACCGCATCTCGCGCGACGACCTTCCGCCGCGGCGTCTCCGGCACGCTGGTCACGACCAGCACGCCATCCTCATCAAAGACCCGCAGAATCGGCCGATTGGCCGTTGAGCGCAACGTCCACTGCCAATCATCCGCGGGCTCATCCGCCCGCCGCCGGCTCGCCGGCAGCCAGGACGCCGTGTCAAAGAGCGCCGCCATGGTCAAATTTACCACCGCCCTGGCGCCGCTGCGAAGCTGCAGGTTCGCCTTGGTCGCCGGCACAAACAGCGCGGCGCTGGCCCGAACCTCATATCTACCGGGAGTCAGGTTTGCGACGGAGTAGTGTCCGCGCAGATCCGTAAACGCCGTTGCCACCGTCCGGGAGTTGGCTGTGAGCACCTGCACCAGCGCGCCCATCTGCACCACACCCTGCGCATCCTTCACCACGCCGGAGACCACTGCCCCGCCATCGGCCGCCGCCGCCCATGCCGGATATGACGCAAGCAGCATCGTCCCCATCAGGATCATTGCGCTTGCGCCGGATTGACTACGTCTTCCCTGGAATCGCTGCAAAGTCGTCCCCTGCTCGCCAACGGCCGTTCTGAACGGGTTACGCTCCCTCCGGAGCCGCCCTTAACATCACCGCCGAAATCCGGTCATCGCATCCTCTCCGCGCGCCGTAATTCCATCCTTCGTCTTACTTCTCATCGACCGTAAACGAGGCCGTCTCCGCGAACTGCTGCTTCTTCACGCCGTCATTCACCTTGATGCTGACCTCATACTTGCCCGGCGTCAGGCTGGCCAACGGAAGGCTCTTCTCCAGCGTCACCTGATCCGCATTGGGGTTCATCTTTACCGTATCTTCGGAGGTATCGAGGATTGCCTTATTCGTCGCCAGATCGCGAATCTGATACTCAATGGTCGCGCCGTTCTGCTTATTTGTCCCAATGCCGAGGTTATAGACCTGCATCCAGAAGTTCAGGTTCTGGTTGCGATGAAAGTTGATCGGCACCGCGACCCCGCTTGGCACCCGCGGCCGCACATGCGTGTTACCTATGACGAAGTTTCCCGCGCCCACATCCTTCGACGGCACCCGGTACATCTGATCCGCCAGGATCAGCGACGAGTGCGCGAACTGGTCATCGTCATACTTCGGAACGTTCACGCTGCGCTGCCACCGGCCTACATGATCCGGATTGTTCACGTCCTTGATAACCACGTCGATCTTGTACAGCCCCGGCTTCAGCGGCAGCGACTTCCAATATACCGAGTTCTGCGTCTGCGTATTGCCCAGCAGTTCACTCGGCACCTGCACCGCCACCGTATCCTCAAACGTCTGGATGGCGCGATGGTTGATGTTCGACACCCGGCCCAGGATGTTCACGGTTCCCATGGAGACCCCATCCTTGGTGTTGAAGGTGATGTCCTTGTTGTGCAATTGCAGCGTCAGAGGCACCAGCACCGTGTCATTGGTCACCTTCACGTAGTCCGTGCGCACATCAAAGAGGAACGGCGGACCGGTCAGAATCTTCGACGAAACCATGTAAGACTCAAGGTCCTTGAACTTGATCACCGGCGCCGCGCTCAGCTTCGCAAACGTATCCAGCCGGTCAAACTGCTTTGACTCGTTCGCCTGCGAGCCCGGTCCTTTACCTAACTGCTCCAAGCCGCCGCCGGAGAACCGGTCCGTCTTGCTGGCCTGGCCCATCTGCTCATAGAGCGTCAGACCCGCGCCCGGCGTGTGCTTCAGTGCATCCTTCTCGGAGCGGTCGATCGTCATGTGGTAGTCGCCGCACATGCAGCTGTCCACAAACTCGATGTCGATGTTGTCGCCGATGCCTTCGAGATACCGGTAGTGCCATATCTCGAACGGAAATGTGGAGGTATTGCCGCCGCCCTCTTCGATCGGCCGCTCATAGTTGCCGCCGCTCGGGTGCGAGTCGATCGAGTCCGGCTTACCGAACGCAATATAGATATGGCCGCGGTCCGTACGCCAGCCCTGCTTGCCCGCCGCAAAGTGCTCGTTCGCGTACGCGATGCGCGCATAATGCTCTTCGCGATACTCGTTGTCAGGCGAGTCCGGGTTCGGGTTCCTCCGCAGCCAGAAGTTCTCAATGAACTGGTCGCGCTCTTCGTCGTTGGACAGATGCTTGAACGCCGAGAGCTCCTGGTCGGTGATGATCCAGCGTACATCCTGCTCCACCCAGGTCTTGTAGCTGCCCTTCAACTCCTGCTTCATCGTCTTATTCGCCTGGATCTTTTCCTGATCCGTACGCTCACGCTCAGTCGGGTCCGGCTTGTCCTTCTGCACCGGGACCTTGGTCACGTCCTGCTGCGCCCACGCCGGAACGCCCGCCCCGCCGGCAAGCATCAGCGACAATGCGGCAAAGCCGAGCGCGGAACAGGTCAGACGAAGCGAGCGAAAAATCATGGCAGGTTAACTCCTAAAACGGAAACCGGTATTAGTCAACATTGTAGGCTGAAATGAGGCAACACACAAACCTTCAAGTGCATGCGTCCCCGCTGCTATCATGAGACACATTCGTCCGGACTCTGCGATTGAAGCTGAACCACTTAGCCACAGGAGAGTAAAAGCTCCCATGGGTCTTGCAAGGCCCTGCGAATACCGTTTGGACTCGGACGAACCCTGGAGGGCGTCATGCGCGCTGAAGATTTGTGGAACCAACGCTCCCCGCTTGCGTAACCACCTTATAAACAACCCTGCGTCCGCTTGTTTAAGGTTTGCAAACGCACGCCGCCGCACCGCCCGAACGCTGGAAACACCGTACCGACGAAGGTTAAGCGAGCAATGAACGCAAAGAAGATCGTCATCATCCTGGTGGTTGTGCTGGTTCTGGGCGGCCTCACCGCGTTTTCCATCATCCAGAGCCAGTCGAACGTGCTCGCCGTTACCACCACCACCGTCGGCCGCCAGGACCTCATCTCCATCGTCAGCGGCACCGGCCAGATCAAGCCCAAGACCTACGTCAACGTCGGCGCCACCGCCTTTGGCCGCATCACCCACCTCAACGTCAAGGAAGGCGACCACGTCAAGGCCGGCACCGTCCTCGCCACCATTGAGAACGTCCAGCCCACCGCCACCGTCTCCGCGCAGAACGCCACCATCACCAGCTCCCGCACCACGGTCGAGGCGGACGTCGCCGCGGAGAAGACCGCCGCCGCCAACATCTCCGCGGCCAAGGCTGACCTGGAGCAGAAGAAGCTCGACTATAACCGCGCCCAGTCGCTCTATACCGAAAAGCTCATCGCCAAGCAGGACTTCGACGCCAAGCAGGCCGCTTACGACTCCTCGCTTGCGGCTTTAGAGCAGCGCCAGGCCGCGCTCGCCCAGGCCAAGGCCCAGACCGACTCCCAACGCGCCATGGTTAACCAGGCCGTCGCCAGCCAGCGCAGTAACTTCGACGCCCTGGACAAGACCGTCGCCCGCGCCCCCTTCGATGCTCTCGTCACCAACGTCCCCGTCCGCGAGGGCGAGACCATGGTCGTCGGCATCCAGAACGCCGAGGGTTCCACCCTCATGACCCTCGCCGACATGTCCGTCATCACCGCGGAGGTCAAGGTCGACGAGACCGATATCGTCAACGTGCAACTCGGCGAAGGCGCGGACGTCACTGTCGACGCGCTTCCCGGCAAGGTCTTCAAGGGCCACGTCACCGAGGTCGGCGATCAGGCGTTGCTTCGCACCACCGGCATCGCCACCAGCCAGAGCACCACCGGCACGGAGGAGGCCAAGGACTTCAAGGTCGTCGTCACGCTGGACAACGTCTCCGGCCAGAACAATGACGAGCTTCGCCCCGGCCTCTCCGCCACCGCCAAGATCACCACCGCCAAGCGCGCCGATGCCATCGTCATCCCCATCCAGGCGCTCGTCCAGCGTGATCCCGTCGCCGAAAAGGCTCTCGCCGAGCACCCCGGCAAGTCCTCCTCCACCGTCTCCGCCGCCTCCGCTTCCCCTTCCAAGGCCAAGCCCGTCCTCGCGCAGGGCGTCTATGTCCTCACCCCAGACCATCGCAAGCAGCGCGCCACCTTTATCCCCGTCACCACCGGCGTCACCGGCGCCACTGACATCGAGCTCCTCTCCGGCCCCAAGGTCGGCGACACCATCGTCACCGGCCGCTACAAGGTCCTGCGTTCGCTCAAAAGCGGAACCTCCGTCAAGATCGACAATACCGTCGAAACGACGCCCGACCCCTCCAAGTCCTAAGCGGTCCCGTCTACTTTGCGTCCGTAGCGTTCTTCCCCAACGTCCTTTGCGTTTTGCGTTGTTCTCGTCTTGCCTTGCTTTCCCAGCATCGCCGATGCACCCTAGTACCAGCATTCCGGAGAGCTCTTGATGGCTTTAGATACAGCAAGCGACACCGTACCAGCCGTAGTCGACCCCGCCCTCATCAACGCTGACGGCCCTCACGCCGGCGACGTCATCGTGGCCAGCAATCTGTGGAAGACCTACGTCATGGGCGACCAGCAGGTGAACGCCCTGCGCGGCATCAACCTGCGCATCCAGCACAATGAATACGTCGCCATCATGGGTCCGTCCGGCTCCGGCAAGTCCACGCTGATGAACCTCATCGGGTGCCTGGATTCGCCCTCGCAGGGCAAGTACTGGCTCAACGGCCACAACGTCTCAGAGCTCAGCGACGACGAGCTCGCCCGCATCCGCAACAAGGAGATCGGCTTCGTCTTCCAGACCTTCAACCTGCTCGCGCGCGCCACCTCGCTCCACAACGTGGAGCTTCCACTCATCTACAACGGCACCCCGCAGGCCGAGCGCACCGCCCGCGCCAAATCCGTCCTCGAGAGCGTCAATCTTGGCACCCGCATGATGCACAAGCCAAACGAGCTCTCCGGCGGTCAGCGCCAGCGCGTCGCCATCGCCCGCGCGCTGGTTAACAAGCCCTCCATCATCCTCGCCGACGAGCCCACCGGAAACCTCGACTCCAAGACCGGCGACGAGATCATGGCCCTCTTTGACGAGCTCCACGCCCGCGGCAACACCATCGTCCTGGTCACGCATGAGCCGGATATCGCCGAGTACGCCCATCGCGTCGTCACCATCCGCGACGGCGTCATCGCCAGCGATCACCCCAGCGCCCGCCACAACCCTAACGCCCCAAAGATCACCCACTAGCAGCAGCGGCCGCACGAAAACATGCAAAGCGTCGAGTACGTGCGAAGCACCGGCCGCTCGGCGCTAGGGCGCTCTTGACGTTGCTTTTGCAGATTTGAAGCGTATCCTTGGGTCAATGGAGGGCGCCATGGCCACCCCTGTTC
>CAXTRZ010000014.1:0-9897 GCA_964246715.1 uncultured Acidobacteriaceae bacterium
GCCGGTCTCGATGCGTCCGTCCGAGCGGATGGCCGCGTTGTCTGTGGTGCCCCGCTCCATCTCGTCGTAACGACCGACCGTCCAGAGCTTTGTGCCCTGGGCGGAGGCGACGGTGGGGAGCATCGCCAGCAGCAGTGGGGCGGCGGTGAACCAGCGAGAGAATCGGACGGGGGTGTTGCGGGCGAACGGGGTCATCTTGCTTAAGTCTAACTTCCCATCAGCCACATTGCTTGCCGATGATCATGCTGGGCTGCGGCACGGCTGCGCGAGCTTTAGCAATTTGGTTTACGGGCGGGGTTCGTTGGTGAGGACGGCGCGATAGCGGACTTTGTTCTTCTTCACCCTGTCGACGGCTTCATTGGCTTCGGCCATGGCGAAGCGCTCCGTGATGGCCTTGACGTTGTGGCGGGCTGCCACGTCCAACATCTCCGCGAGATCCTGCGGGCTGCCGGTGAGCGAGCCGGAGACGGCTTTCTGGCGAGCGATGAGCGAGAAGGCCTGCAGGCTCATGGGTGAGGGCGCGGCGCCGACGACGCACATGGTTCCTTTAGGACGTAGCGCGTTGACGAAGCCCTGGAAGTCCTGGTCCGCGCTGACGGTGCTGATGAGGAAGTCAAAGCTGCCGGCGACCTTCTTAAGCGCGGCGGTCTCGCGTGTGTTAATAAAGTGGTCTGCGCCGAGCGAGCGCGCTTCCGCCTCCTTATCCTGGGAGGTAGAGAAGGCTGTGACCTCAGCGCCGAAGGTTTTGGCGAACTGCAGCGCCAAGTGGCCCAGACCGCCGATGCCGATAACGCCGACGCGCGAGGACGGACGGACGCCATGGTTGCGCAGCGGGTTATAGACGGTGATGCCGGCGCAGAGGAGCGGCGCGACGTTTTCGCTTTCAAGCGCCTGGGGAACCTTGATAACGAAGCGCCAGTTGACGCGGATGGAGTCAGCGTAGCCTCCATTGCGGCCTCTGCAGGTGGCCTGTGACCGTGGGCAGAGATGCTCCTGACCCTGGCGGCACCACTCGCAAATGCCGCAGGAGTCTGCCTGCCAGCCGATACCGACGCGCTCGCCCACTGTGAGCGACTTGACGGCAGAGCCGACCTGCGTCACCGAGCCGACGATCTCATGGCCGGGGATGAAGGGATACTTGCTGCTGCCCCAATCGTTATCGATGAGGTGAATGTCGCTGTGGCAGACTCCGCAGTGGGAGATGCGGACCTCGACGTCGTCTTCGGCGAGGTCTCCTGCGTCATATTTGTACGGCAACAGGTGTGCCCCGGAGGCATGGACGGCCAGGCCATGAATGAAGTTCATCTCGTTTGCTATCCCTTATCGGCTGCGATGAGTATTGAGGTGTGGGTCTCGTGCTGGAGCGCGCGCTCGTGATGTGCCGGTGCGAATGTATGCGCGGGAACCACCCGTCTCCTCGAACCTCTCAATCGTACATCAGGATGGAGGGCGAGCCTGTGTATTGCCGAATCAGTACCGTGACGAGAGGAAGCGCCGCTTGCGTGATTTCAATCGTTTACCACACTTTGCGGCTTCGTCGCTCAGTGGACGGTGAGGGTCAAGACCTGGGTTCCGCTGAGGGCGTAACCCGCCTCCGTGGAGGTGATCGCAAGCACGCTTTCCCCATTCAACTGCAGCTTTTGCGTCTGCTTCAGGGGCTCGTACACGTTGGCCATCGAGAGCGGAAGCGTAGGCAGGGAAGCGCCTTCGAGCACGGCTTGAGGCGTGTGATCCAGGACTGCGCCAAAGACGCGATCATCCGGGTGCAGGCGGTTGAGCGCGGCGATGGTGTCTGCAAGGCCGTCGGAGTGTTCGCCGGTTCGGGCCGGCGGCTGGGTGAGGCGATCGATGGTCTGGCCGTCCGCCACAACGATACGCACGGGACCTGGCGCCAACGTTTCAGGAAGGTGCAGCGGGAGTGCGATCTGGCGGGACACGCCCTGATAGGGGCGGATAGTTGCGAGGATCTCGATGAGGTCGCCGGGGTGGGCTTCGGCGCGGCTCAGGGTTGCAGCTTCAAGGATGGCAGAGCGGCGTTCCGGCATCGCTTCTACAGTCAAACTCAGGCTTGTCAGCGTGGGCTTGTCCGCACCGTTGCCGTAGACGCGGCTGAAGCTCTCATTGACGTACAGCGCCACGCCGATGGCGGCGGGCTGGTTTTCATTGGCCGCGATGAGGCTGTTCAGGCGGACGGGCGGCAGGCCCTTGACGCCCATCTCGCCGGTGACGCGATAGCTGGTCTCCTCGCCGGCACGATTAGTTTGGCGCAAGCTCTGATAGATGCTGACGAGCATGGCATTGGGCGTGAGTTGGGCGTTATCCAGCACTTCAAAGCGATAGGTGTGCGGCAGGACGCCGGTGCCCGCGCCGCCGCTGGCATCGCGTCCGCTGACGTTGACCGTGACCGGGATCATGCGGGCTTTGTGGCCGAAGATGCCCATGATGGCGGAGCTGCGATCCTCCGTGAAGGCGCCAACGGTTTCCGTGGTGTTGACGATCTTGAAGGCGTTAAGGGGGCTGGCGAGCGTGGCCACGACGTTGGTCTTGGTCATGGGGATGTCGACCGCGCCGTACTGTGTAAAGGGATGCCCGCAGGCGAGCAGGCGCGAGGCGTCAATGTACGTGACTGTGCAGGTGGCGGCCATGTTCATGTCGCCGCGAACGAGCACGGCGCTGACCGCGCTGCCGGGGATTAGCGGCTCCGGCTGTTTGGCCTCGGCATCCTCCGCGCCACCCAGTCCGGCGACCGGCGTGAGGCCTATTGCGCGGAAGCGATCGCCGAAGCGGTCGATCGCGTCTTGGCTTGCGCCGGAGATGACTAGAGGAGTTTCAATGGAGGTCATCTGGGTGGCGAGGCCGGCGGTTGTTGCGGCTGACTTGGAGCCGGCGGGCGTCTCCGCGGCGCGGTCGCGCACCTCGAACATCTGCTCGATGGGCGTGATGCCGCAGATGGGTTCCTTGCTGAACTGGCCTATGCGGAAGCTGAGTGCGCCGACCAAGCGGCCGCCGATATAGACGGGGCTGCCGCTCATGCCCGCGACGACGCCGGTGTATTCGGGTTTGGCACCATGCAAACGGCCAAGGATCATGTCCTGACCTGGGCCAAGCGCTCCCTTCAACAGGCCTAAGATTTCGACGTCCATCGGCTCCGGTTTGACGCCTTCAAAGACGGTGTAAGCCACGCCCATTTGTCCCTTGCGAAGCTCTGCGAGAGGGAAGACCACCGTCTGGGTGGGCGGAACATCTCTTGCTGGAGCGGTCACTTGCGCTTTGGCAGCGCTCATTTGTAACCCCAGCGCTTTGGCTAGCATCCATGCTGCAAGCAGACACTTGATCCGACGAACCTTTCGCATCTTCTTCACGTCTATCACTGTAGTTCAATTGTCAGACCTGCCGCCGTCCAAGCTATGTGCGCGCCCGGCGGGTCATCAGTGGGAGTATTGTTTCCTCATGAAGCACTTGAATTCTCTCCGGCTCGGTCACGCCCTTTGCACGCTTCTGCTTGCGAGTTGTGCCGCTGTGCTTCCGTCTACCCGCGGATTGGCTCAGACGCCAGCCCAGGCCACCCCGCCCAAGACACCTCCGCAGGCTCCTCCGGATGAAGCTGGTCCCACGACGGACAACGGCACGCTGATTATCAAAAAGAAAAAGGATGAGCCGGACACGCCGCCGCCCGCGCCCGAGCAGCCCAAGGTGAAGAATCCCGATGGCGCGACCTACTCGATGCGCGTCGATGTGCCTATTGTGAGCCTGAATGTCAGCGTCATTCTGGACAAGACGCACCAGTTCGTTCCTGGCCTGAAAGCGGCCAATTTTTTGGTGCTGGAAGATGGAGTGGAGCAGCAGGTGCAGACGGTGCGAACGGCACAGACACCCATTACCGCAGTGATGCTGCTGGAGTTTGCGGCGAACTCCTATGCCTACATCCGCGACATGCAGAACTCTTCCGCGGCATTTTACCACTCGTTGCGGCCAAACGATTACGTTGCCGTGATCACCTACGATTTGAAGACGCACATCTTGACTGACTTCACCAATAACAAAGAGATTTTGGCGGATTCACTGCGATCGTTGATGATCCCCGGCTTCTCCGACACCAATCTCTTTGACGCGCTATACGAGACGCTTGATCGTACCTCGCGCATCGAAGGCCGCAAGTACATCATTCTTATCGGCTCCGGCCGGGACACATTCTCCAAGCTGACACTGGATAAGATTCTTGCCAAGGTGAAGGCGACTCCGAATGTAACCATTTTTGCGATCGGCACCGGCGCACTGGCTTCGGAGTTGCGCGATGCTCGCGGCGGCGGAGCAATTGGGCGCATGGACAATCTGCAGGCACAGAACCAGCTTCAAACCTTTGCCCGCATGACCGGAGGATTGTATTTCTATCCCATGTTCGAGGGTGCGCTGCCAGACATCTTCTCGCAGATTAATGACTCCATCCGCAATGAGTACGTGCTGACCTACCGGCCCACGAACAACAAGAACGATGGTACCTACCGTAAGATCAAGGTGCTGTTGGTGGACAACGAAGGTAAGCCGCTGCAGATGGTCGATGAGAAGAAGAAGCCGGTCAAGTACTCGATCATTGCCCGCGACGGCTACAAGGCAAAGCTGCCGGTCGAATGACCAAGCCAGCTCATACAAAGGCCATAAATATCACCCCGTTCCGGCACTGTTGCGGTTTGACCTTACCCACCCGAATCCGTACACTCGTTGAAGGTCGCCAGTGAGCGTTTGTGCACGACGCCTGCAACCGTGTTGCCCCCTCGTTCAATGGTAGGACTAGCGACTCTGACTCGCTCGATCGGGGTTCGAATCCCTGGGGGGCAACCAACCATTTACCGCATTATGGCGCTGGTGGGCCAGCAGTATGGTCCGCAGGGACAGGCTAACTTCGTCCTATATCTGATGGCGATAGTTTCCTGCGGTGTTTCACGACATCATCGTAGGCACAAAGAACGAGCTTTGCTCTCTTCAGTACGCTGCGTAGAACTGCACTGCCGATGCCATTGCGGCGGCGCTTCCGAGCAGGCGTGGGCCGCCACCAAGGGTTATGATCTCGACAGAGGCTCGGCAGCCTCGACGTCAATGCCCTGATCACGAACTGGAACAGCATCAGCACGGGCAACGGCACCACCACGTTTCACGGTGAATCCTGCGACGATCACGCATGGGCAGAAATCTGAACTCACGGCAACTGTTGCCGCGATTTCACTCGCCGCCGCCGGAACGCCGCAGGGAGCGGTCGCCATCATCGCCAACACCACCTTGCCAGCAAGCAAGGCTCAGACAATGATCCAGTTTTGGTATGACCGGCATCGGAACAGCGTCGGCCCATTAAGTTCACCTGCAAAGCAGTGCCGCCAGCGAGAGTTGAATTAGCACTGCAGCTCCGCTCAAGGACGACTTCTTCCGCAGCGCGGAGGCGGTTAGATGGACCCGGAAGATGTTTGAGCGGTGAAGGCATGGCGGCAAATGGCGGTCGTTTCGCTGCAAGCGGGACTTTTGCTGTCTACCTTTTGATCCTCGGAGACAGAAGCCAGCAAAGAGAGGACGGCGCGGAAGGCACGGCTCGGCGGCAAAGCGCAGACCAGCACAGCCAAGTACTCGCGGATCATGTGCTGCCTATTTACCAAGGATTATTAGCGATCACCTAATCTCTGCTTTAGATCCTTGCCATCCGTGTTTAGAAAGGACATCGCCAAGCTCGTCCAGAAGGCTAGGAAGTTCTTCCACCGCGCTTACAGAACCGAACACGTAATGATCCGGCCTAATCAGAAAGGCTTTTTGGCCTGTGTTGCGGTACAGCATGTCATACTCCCCATCTATGTCGATGTACTGAGCAGTGGCTCCGCGCGAGACGTGCGCTGTTTGAATGTGCAGCTTCGCCATGAGGTCCAGATGCCGTTGATTGAAGAGCGAGGGCAACACCGGGTGTCGCGACACGATGCTCCATCCTCCGGTATTGAGGAACTCATCCAGCCTTCCAAGCTCGCGACCGTATGCCACGCGCGCTTGGAAGGACGGTCGTCCGTCTGTGCTATGCGCATGCGGAGAGTCAGCCGGGCGAACCAGACCTTCGCCAAGCCGCGGCAGCGGCGGCGCTACAGGCGCGGGTCCTGCGCGGAACATTTCATCGCGCTTCCGTGCCTCCTCTGGATCCATCATCAACACCATCTTTCCGAAGGCCATCGACAACAAGATGGTCTCTTCGGCATGAGGAACACGCTCTGTTTGGTAGCTATCGAGAAAATTGATGCTTGCTTCACCGGCAAGTACCGCAGGAATCTTCCAAGAAAGATTGATCGCGTCACGGATGCCGGAGCATAATCCCTGCCCACGAAACGGAGGCATTGTATGCGCGGCGTCCCCAATTAGGAGAATGCGCCCCACGCGCCATTGCTCTGCAATCTTGCTTTCGAACGTATACACCGCGTGACGCGCAACTTTGCCGTCGCCGGGGAAGACACCCCAATCTGCCAGAAACTTCCAGCAAACTTCCTCTTTGGAGAACTCTTCCCGGCTTTCGCCTTCGAGCAGATGAAGCTCCCATCGCGAGTAGCGACCTCCGCTCCAGCGGCCAGCCAGGCGAGGGCGTTCGATATCCAGTATCTGGAACACCTCTGGCAAAGAAGCCAACTCGCGGTCGGGATCGCTGTGCTCAAAATCAACCACCAGTTGGGCATTTGCCTTGAACCCAAGGTCGCGTCGCTGGATACCCAGTGCATCTCGAACAAAGCTTCTCGCACCATCCGCCGCCAGGAGGAAGGCGGCATCGATTAAGCAGCTTTGACCTTTATGCTTTTCCGGCACCGGAACTCCAATGCTGTCGTCACTTCCCTGCACCCTCAAGCGCACTCGGTCGCTATCCTGCTCAATGTCTACGGCGTTGAGGCCCATGAAGACACGCACGCCCAGCTCACGCACCTTTGCATCGAAGATCACCTCAAACTCAGGCTGATAGCTGAGATAGCTGTCTTTCCAGCCTGCGCCGCTCTCACCCAGCTTGATCGTTGCCAGCACCTCCATTGCACCCGTAACGAGTTGCCACTGCAGCATCGGACGGACGATCAACTCCATGTCCTCAGCAATGCCGAGATGTTGGAACGTCCGGAAAGTCTCTCCGTCGAAATGGCCGGCGCGTCCTAAAGGGTATCTCGCCGGAAAGCGCTCAACGACGATCACGCTAAGACCCCGCTGTGCGAGCAATGCGGCCTGCATCATTCCGACAGGTCCGTAGCCCACAATGACGACATCGCACGACATAGTTGACGGTAACGTCTCGACCTGGTCAAGCTCGTTGGCGGGTGTTACAGGTTTGATCTCCGGAACCGTGTACTTCAGACTCATGCTTCCCTCCTGCTTCGAGTTGCCCGTGCCATTTAAGAACGATGACTCAGCCGATGAGTTGGCGTGTATGCTGCCTTCCTATGCAGCGAAAATGGTCGCAGAAAACGACTTTGATGCGGGTCTTCCTATACGCTTCGCAACGAGGAGCGAAGCGGTAGCCGAACGATCGCAATGCCAGCCAGGGTAAGCAAACCCTTGCCCAGCCCGAGATCTGCAGCAACCATTAAGCCGCCCACAGCAAGACCGCCCACAACAGGCCCCGTGGCTGCGCCAAGGCCGCCCATGCTCGAGATCGCACCGACCGCTGTGGCGCGAACCTGTTGACCATAGATCGGAGTCCTCAAAGGTGACCGCGCTGACGCCATGTGCAACCACCAGGTAGGACATGCGGAGTGAAACTGTGGAGGTTCCTACTCCGTTCGGCGTCGACATGCAAGACTCCTTAGTCGCAAGAGGTTCCGTTCTCCGCTTCAAGCGATCTGCTCAGTTCACTCACCTTAGGCACGTTGTCCACTTGAGCATAGTGGATCATCAGAATAGATACTGTCAACAATATGATGATATTTCGCAATGCCTGTGATGTGTCGTTCTTTGGCCCCGGCGATGTTCGTTCGAGAGCGCGCAGGCGGGGACACCATGGGCCAGGCATGCACGGCAGAGAATGCCACGGCGTCTCGACGTGTAGGATCCGGTGAGGCCTCAGCACGCGGGAGAACGGACCAATCTGCCCCAAAATTAAAATGTATGCTTTGCCTATTGTGAAACATTTCTCGGTGATGTTAGAGTGATCCGCGCACTGCGGAGTGCAACACACCAGGAGTCAGATATGCGAAGCAGTCTTATACAGAAGATCCTCATTAACCAGAAGACGTCGTTTCAGTCCTTCCGAGAGTGCTTGTTTCGGGCGCAAATACTCTGTTGCATGGTGTTCGTTCTCTTGCTGGTTGGCAGGACGGCAATGGCGCAAGTGGCCACCGCAGACATCCTGGGTACTGTCACAGATGCCACTGGGTCAATCATTGCGGGCGCCAGCGTTCGCGTAGAGAACGTTGGGACTCACGAGGTGAGGACCTTTACCACCACGGGCAGCGGCGAGTACACCTTCAGTTCCCTGCAGCCGGGCACATACCGTGTCACTGTGACCTCTCAAAGCTTCAAAACTTTCGAGGCCAACAACGTTGTCGTGGCCGCCTCCGACCGTGTTCGCATCAATGCGTCCCTGCAAGCCGGAGCCGTCGATGAGCGCGTCGAAGTAACCGCTACACCCACTTCGCTGCAAACCGATACAACCACCGTGGGCAGCACGATCACCGCAACGACGCTGACCGATGCACCGCTGAATGGGCGCAACTACATCAATGTGGTGACAGTCCAGGCGGGCGTCAACGCCGGATCGCCCAACTCGCTTTCCAGTGGATCGAATATCACCGACCGCCGGCAGACCTCCTCTGTCTCGGCGAACGGGCAGCAGGAGATCTTCAACAACAACCTGCTGGACGGCCTGGACAATAACAGCCGAACCATCGGAGCCCTGCTTATTCGTCCTTCGGTCGAAGCCATCGGCGAAGTCAGAACAGACATTAACCTCTACACCGCCGAGGTTGGCCGCACGGGTGGGGCGGCCATCAACGTGATTACCAATTCAGGCGCGAATCAGCTTCATGGATCCGCCTACGAGTTCTTCCGCAACGACATCACCGATGCACGCAACTTCTTCGCGACGCCTGCAAAGGTGCCGCACAAGCCCGAGCAGCGCCAAAATCAGTATGGCGGCAGCCTTTCGGGACCAATCTTCAAGGACCGCACCTTCTTCTTCGTTGATTATGAAGGACTGCGCCTGATCAACGGTAATAACTCCGTCTACACCACCACGGTGCCTACACTTGCGGAAGAGGCCAACCCGGGTTACTTGGGTGATATCCCTAATCCCTTCTTGTCAAAGCCGGGCGCGCCCGTCTATGTGCCAAACATTTCGCCCGCCAATCTCGATCCCACAGCTGTAGCCTACTTCAAGCTGTTCCCCGCGCCAAATGGCCCCGGCTCAGTAAACAACTTCACCTTTAACCCGAGCGCGTCCTTGTACTCGTCGGTAGGCGACGTGCGCATCGACCAGCATTTTACCCAAAAGGACACGCTTTTTGTCCGTTACTCTTACAACCGAACCCAGGCTTTCACACCACCCTTGCTGCCCGCGGCAAATGGCGTGCAACCCAGCGGCGTCGTTGCGGCTCCTCAGCCTGGCAACAACGAGACGACGGCACACAACGGTCAATTCGGATACACGCACGTCTTCACTCCTTCCTTGCTGCTGGAGCTTAGGACGGGGTACACCTACTTCAATCTGGATACCATCCCGCTGAACTTCGGGCAGAACTTGAACGACCAGGCTCCCTATAAAATCCCGAATGCCAACGAGTGCTCGGTGTGCTCAGGCCTGGCTCCGCTTAGTCTGGTCGGCTATGCCGCGTTGGGCGATGCCATCTCTCAGCCCTTTTACAACCAGGAGCACAATACGCAGTTTGCGGGTGCACTGACCTACAC
>CAXTRZ010000014.1:9907-21513 GCA_964246715.1 uncultured Acidobacteriaceae bacterium
CCACGGCCGTCAAACCTTCAAAGCCGGCGCCTCGCTCCTCCGGCGGAACTTCAGCTTTGAACTTCCTCTCTATCCCAAAGGTCTCTTCGTCTTTGCCCCAACGGCAGTGGCGCCTACGACGGCTAATCCCACCGGCACTTACATCCCTACCCTTCAGAAACTGCTCACCGGCACGCAGTACGTGACCATGCGACAGGCTTTGAACGCCAAACCTTACGACCGCACCTATGAGCCATCGGTCTTCTTCCAGGATGACTGGCGTGCGACCAACAAATTGACCCTTAACCTTGGTCTGCGTTACGACGTGTTTACGAAACCAAATGAGAAGAATGGGAACTTCGACAACTTTGATGTGTCGACATTCAGCATCATCCAGAGCAATACCGGCGGGCTGCAGAACACCTACCATGACATCAGCCCACGCTTTGGCTTCGACGCTACGGTTGCGCCCGGAACGGTGGTTCGCGGCGGCTTTGGGCTCACCTTCTTTCCAGGCGATTCCAATAACAACCTGATCATCAACAATCCGCCATTTGGTTTCAATAGTGGTACCGTGGTCCACTCCGGCCCTCTCTCAGTTCAGGGCGTCGGTGCAGTGACCAATACGCCAACGATCGGAGGCGGTGTCATTGCCAAAGTGCAGAAACAGTCTGACAGCTACCTGGAACAGTTCAACCTGCTGGTCCAAAAGGAGTATCGTGGAACCGTCTTCACGGCCGGGTACGTCGGTGAGTTGGGCCGTCATATCATCGATTCCGCCCCGAACATCGATCTTCCGGACCCGAGCGGAACGACAGTAACCCCCGCTTTGCGCTATGCGAAGCAGCTCCCTGCTACCAACACCATCAACGTTTACGGGAACTTTGGGACATCCTCCTATAACTCGGCGCAATTCTCGCTGGAACGCCGCACCTCGCACGGCTTGACCATCAACCTGAACTACACTTATGCTCACACGCTTGACGACGAACTGTCCGTCTTCAGTGGCGACGGCATCGGGTCAAACGGATTCGGGTTGCAGCCTTTCAACATCAGCAAGGCAGACTATGGCAACTCGCCGCTCGACATCAAACAGCGCGTCGCCGGATTCTTCAGCTATGACATCCCGACGGGCAAGTCAGGACCGATGCTCTACCGGGCCGTGGCGGGTGGCTTAAGGTTCAATGGCATCGGGTTCTGGCAGGATGGCCAGCCCCTCACGGTGACCGACTCGACTTTGCTGGCAAACGGATTCGCCAATATCAACCTGCCCACGGTTACGGCTGATAAGCCCAACGTCGTTGGTCCTATCACTTCGGGGGGACCTTTGACGCAGTTTGTCAATGCAGCTGCTTTTGCCAAGCAAGCGGTTGGCACGCCAGGCAATGAGGCTCGGAACCAGGTCTTCGGCCCGCACCTCCGGCGCGGCGATCTATCGCTTTTCAAAAACATCCCGGTCCGCGAGGGCTTAAAGCTTGAGCTGCGTGCGGAGTGCTTCAACTTCACCAACACTCCTACCTTCGCCCAACCGAATGTGGTGATCACAGGATACGGTCCAGACGGCGTGCCGCTCACTGGAACTCCGAATGCCGTAAATGGTCAGACGGCTCCTTTCGGTACGATTAGCAACACAGCCTATGGCTTCTCGGGGCGGCAATATCAGTTTGCAGGAAGGTTCAGCTTCTAGGCATTCTCTTCTTCAGACGCCTCATTCCTGCTGAAGGGAGGCGTCTCCGCTTTGCCGAGTCTTGCAGAGCCGTCTTTCCGCAACAGGATGCAAAGAAGATCGTCTGGATTAATGACGAAGATACGCCTAAAGGAATGATATCGACTGTGACCGCATTGATGCGGGACCATGCAAGTCGCCGGACTTCAAGTCTTGGGTCTCTCCAAGGATGCGGCGATCGCTGTGTTGCGCAAAGTTGTTGCGTCCACGGTGACGCATACGTAGCAGCGGCTTTTAGGGGCCGCACACGACCAATAGAGGGACCAAACACCTAACCGCATATCAGTCGATTGCCGCGTCTTGGAGCGTCTTCTCGGTTGGGCTGATCGTCGTCGTCAAGATGATCCCACTATCGTGTGACCACTGATTTCAAGCGGTATGCGACGCAATGATACGAAGTCTGAACTTCTCAACGACCGAGCAGCTTAAGCGCGTTGCCCCTGTAAATCATATCGAGCTTCTGTGGATCAGAGACAAGCGAAGCCAACGCAGTTACGGAAGGCTCCGGCATCAGCCACGGATAGTCGCTGCCGAAAAGTACTTGATTAGGTTTCACCCACGCCTCCATCGCGGCGAACGCCGGATTGTTCGCGATGCTTGCCGTATCGACGAAGATTTTAGCCAATGCATTTACGGCCCCGCCGGGGACGCGGTCCTTCAGTTCAGGATGCAGCCTCTCCATCCCTGCGGTGATCCGCGAGTGAATGGTTGGCAGCATGCCACCGCCGTGCGAGAAGATGAAGCGGATTTTCGGAAAACGATTCAGAGTACCGGACCAGAGTAGGCTTGTGATCGTGCGGCCAGTATCGACTGCAAACTCTGTGCTCGGGGTTGGAACATCTTCAATGAGCCCTCTGCAGCAGGGGGCGTCTGTGGGATGAACAAAGACAAGAGCACTCCGGCGGTTGAGTTCTTCAAACAATGGTGTAAAGGACTTATCTCCCAAATAGAGTCCGCGATAATTGGTCATCAAACCGACACCAGTCGCACCCAGGACGTCATAGCCATACGCAATTTCCTTCAGAGATGCATCGAGACTTGACATAGGCAGAGCCGTAAAGAAGAGGTATTTTCCCTTGCTGCCTCTGCTTAATTCAGCCGCAAATTCATTGCAGCGGCGCGCAAGCGCGATCATCTCCTTCTCAGTTCCAAAGTTGAACCCGGGAGAATCGAAGCCCGGAGACGAGATAGAGAGGATGGCCGTCTCGACGCCAGCGCGATCAAGCCCTGCGGTGTCCTTTTGCGCCGTCCAGTGGACGATGGGATCGCTTTCGCTTGCATTCGTCGACTTTAACCAAGGTAAGACCTTTTCAGTATAAAAGGGAGGCAGAAAGTGATGGTGCACATCAATGGCGGCAACTGGAGCAGCGATAGTCCCGCCCGCCGCCGCCTTCATGAGACTGCTCATTGCACTCACGGCGGCCAACTTGCCGGCACCTACGAGAAGGGAACGGCGATCTAACGTTTTCAGGACGTCCAAAGGATCCTCCACAATGCCAAGCACTCGTAATTTGATGGTACGCGCGAGGCTCACTCTAGCAGAGCGATTCGAGAGGATGCAATACATGTTCTGTCGTTTGAAGCAGGGTCTTGATATAAGCCCTTGTAGCTTTATGGCTGGGAATGCGGTGCATTTCGAGTGATAGGAACGTTGACCTTCCTAACATGTAGAACGCGAATGACGTGTGCAAAGGATTCACGCACGCGCCGGCTTAGATCAGATTGACAAAGGTATCTACGTGGATATTTTGCGTGAAGCGCAAACACAGTAGATCTTATCTACTGTGCAACACAAGGTATAGCCGCTGGGGCTCTGAGTTCGTAGACAGAGTGGACGACTACGCGATCGCGCCAAGGAATGGAGTGGCTTTCTTCGCTTGGAGGCATTTCCTGAACGTACATAGCAGAAGCTCATCGCCGAGGACCGGATACGAGGCATCGTGGCTCTTAAGATTGGGTTAAGCACATTCTGCGAGATTGAATGAAGTAAAGCACCTACGGAAGCAACGAAGAGTTCTATTGCGCTGTCGTGCAAGCCTGAGTTTCCGCAGACCGATAACAATGGGCCTGTGTTTGTAAACATTGATGAGCCAAATTCCGTCGTTCGCCTTAGTGCAAAGACAAAGACGCTGACTGTGACATGGCCGCTGAGGGATGATTGTGATGATCCAAATCGTGGGTGTCAGCCGCAGATACGCAGTTGCACTTCTAGCTGCGGGTGCGGCATGCGGTGGTGCGCTGTTTGCGCAGGCTCCGGCTATGGGGACTGCATTGGCGGTGCAGGGCTCTGAAGCAGGGATGGCTGGGATGCAGGCGGCCGGCAGCGCGACCAAGACCTCGTCGACGCAGGCGGTTACGTTGGTGCAGGCACTCAATTTGGCGCGAGCGAACGAGCCTACCTTTGCGGCGGCCTATGCGGCGAGCAGAGTGGCGAAGCTGGACAAGTCGATTGCAAGATCGTCACTGCTGCCTTCTGTTGTGTATCACAATCAGTATCTTTTTACGGAGTCGAACCATGTGCCGTTGTCGCAGACCGCGGCGGCGGGGAGTGAACCGACGACGAACCAGACCGCTCCAGTGTTCATCGCAAATAACGGCGTGCATGAGTATGTGAGCCAGGCAGTGGTGAACGAGACGATTGGGTTGACGCAGATCAACGCGGTGGCTCGGGCGGATGCGGCGTCCGCTGTGGCAGCGGCGGAGTTGGAGATCAGCCGACGCGGACTGGCCGCGACGGTGGTAGGGATGTTCTACAGCGCGTCCGTATCCGAGGGGAAGAGTGCAATTGCACGGCGAGCGTTGCACGAAGCACAGGACTTTGTGAAGCAGACGCAGCAACGTGAGGCGGAGCGCTAGGTCGCGCATGCGGTTGTGGTGAAGGCGCTATTGACGCTGCAGCAGCGGCAGCGCGAGATGGCGGATGCGGACTTGATGGCAGAGAAGTCACGCCTGGATTTGGGGGTGCTGCTTTACTCTGATCCGCGTACGCCTTACACCGTGGAACTGCCGGCTGCGTCGAGCTTGCCGACGCGGGCGGATACTGAGGCTGCGGCGGCGGCGTCAAACCCTGAGCTGGCAAGCGCGGTGGCGTCGTTGCGGGCGGCGAACCTGGATGTGACTGGGGCGCGTGCGGCGTACCTGCCGGATCTGGTCTTCAACTATTCGTATGGTATTGACGCGGCGCAGTTCGCGGTGAATGGTTCGGATGGGGCGCGGAACCTAGGCTACTCGGCGTCGGCGACGCTGGATATTCCGGTGTGGGATTGGCTTTCAACGGCGCACAAGGTGAAGCAGGCACAGATTCAGCGGGACTCGGCAAAGGTGGCTCTGACGGCGACGCAAAGAAAGCTGGTGGCGAACCTGGAGGAGTTTTATAACGAGGCTCGGGTGGCACACGACCAGCTTGACTCGCTGCAACTGAGCGTGGACACGGCGCGGGATAGTCTGCGGCTAACGCGACTTCGCTACACGAATGGAGAGGCGACTGTGCTGGAGGTCGTGGACGCGCAGAACTCGCTGACGACGGCTGAACTAGCAACGCAGGATGGAACGGTTCGTTATCAACTAGCGCTTGCAAACCTACAAACTTTGACCGGGATACTCTAACGTGATCGAAAAGAATGCAGTACGGACGATGAGCCGCAGTGCAGGGCTGTTGATGACCCTGTCTCTGGCGGAAATATGTAACCTAAGTGGTTGCAGGAAGCCTGCGGAAGAGATGCCGAAGCCAGAGGTGACGGTGCAGGCAGTCCATCCTGAGAGAGGTTCGATAACGGAAGAGATCTCTGCTGACGCGGTGCTGGCTCCGGTGGCGCAAGCGGCGATTCTCCCGAAGATCACGGCGCCGGTGAAGAAGTTCTATGTGCAGCGTGGATCGCATGTGAGAGCGGGGCAGTTGGTCGCGACGCTCGAGAACAGGGATCTCGAGGCTGCGGCTGTGGATAACGCGGGCGCATACAGCGCGGCGAAGGGCGCGTATACGACGGCGACGGAAACAACTGTGCCCGACGATGCAACGAAAGCCCGGCTGGACCTGGCGCAGGCGAAGGCGACGCTGGATCTCGACAACCAAATTGTCAAGAGCAGGGAGCAGTTGCTGGCGCAGGGAGCGATTCCGGGTCGCGACCTGGACACGTCCAAGGCGACGGCGGTGCAGGCGCACGCTGCTTACGACTTGGCGCAGCAGCACTACGAAGCGGTGAAGAAGAGCGGCTCAACAGCTTCACTGGAGTCCGCGAAGGGGGCGTTGGAGTCCGCGAAGGGCAAGTATCTGGGGGCGGAAGCGCAGCTCAGTTACACGAGCATCCGAACGCCGATCGCAGGCGTGGTGACGGAGCGGCCATTGTTTGCGGGTGAGACGGCGGCGGCGGGGACGCCGATTGTAACGGTGATGGATACGTCCGTAATGCTGGCAAAGCTGCATGTAGCGCAGGTGCAGGCGCAGCAGTTGAAGCTTGGCTCCGAGGCAGAGATGACGGTGCCGGGGATGGATGAGCCGGTGAGCGCGAAGGTATCGCTGGTGAGTCCGGCGCTGGACGCAGGCAGTACGACCGTTGAGGTGTGGCTGAAGACGCCGAACAAAGACGGCAAGTTGAAGGCCGGCACGCCACTGCATGTGACGATCAAGGGGCGCACGGCGAGCGATGCGATGCTGGTGCCGACGGAGGCAATTCAGCGGTCGAGCGAGGGTGTGGGAAAGATCGTAATGGTGATTGCATCAGACGGCACAGCGAAGAAGCGCACGGTGATGACAGGGATTCAGACAACGGAGTCCACGCAGATTCTGAGCGGGCTGAAGGCCGAGGACACGGTGATTACCGGTGGAGGGTATGGACTCGACGATGGGACCAAGGTGAAGATTGGTCCAGCTGAGAAGAAGGATGATGACGACGCTAAACCTGGGGCGGATGCTGCGGACAAGGGGGCGGCGGATAAAGATGCCGCAGACGAAAAGGCGACCGCAGCGAAGAAGGAGGACGGCAGGGAATGAGCGACGTCCTCCGTGCTTCATCCTCTGAGGTCGAATCAGAGGTCTGGCTTGCGCGGCTTTCCAAGCCGATCTATTTTTTTCTCGCGGTGCTGACGCTTGCGGGGATTTATGCGGCGTTTCAAGTGCCGATCTCGGTGTTTCCGGATACGAACTTTCCGCGCGTGGTGATTGGCGTGGATAACGGCGTGATGCCGGTGGAACAGATGCAGGTCATTATCACAAAGCCGATTGAGGACGCGGTGAACAGCGTTCCAGGGCTGGTGACGGTGCGGAGTACAACGAGCCGTGGCTCGGCTGAGATCAGCCTGTTCTTCGACTGGAACGTGGATATGTTTCGCACGCTGCAACTGACAGACTCCGCGTTGGCGAAGATTCAGTCAAGCCTTCCGGCGACCGCGAAGATCACGACGAACCGGCTGACGTTTGCGACGTTTCCGATTCTGGGATATGCGTTGACAGCGGATGATCGTGGCGCGGAAACAGTTTCGCAGACAATGCTGTGGGGAATTGCGACGTATGATCTGAAGCCGCAGTTAAATCGTGTGAGCGGTGTGGCGACCGTTCTGGTACAGGGTGGAAAGGTGCCGGAGTTTCACATTGTGCCCGATCCGGCAAAGTTGCAGACGGCGGGCGTAACACTGCTGGATCTTGTGAACGCGGTGCAGACATCGAACATCATCGATTCTCCGGGACTGTATGAGGCGAATCATCAACTGATCCTGGGATTGGTGGGCGCGCAGGCGCATGACGTGGATCAATTGGGCAATCTTGTGGTGAAGAGCACCGCTGCGGGCGCGCCGGTGCGGATCCGCGATGTGGCGACGCTGGGACTAGCGACGATGCCGGTATTTACATCGGTTGACGCAAACGGCAAGCCGGCGGTGCTGCTGAATATTACACGGCAGCCCACGAGCAACACAGTTGCGGTGGCGACCGCCGTGGATGCGCAGGTGCAGGCGCTGAAGTCTGTGCTGCCTCCGGGCGTCCATATGGCGCCATTCTATGATCAGTCCGAGCTGGTGCGGGAGAGCATTGCAAGCGTACGCGATGCGATCTTGATTGGGTTGGTACTGGCATGCCTGATCCTATTTTTGTTTCTGCGCGATTGGACCTCTTCGCTGGTTGCCGGGCTGGTAATTCCTGTGACAGTAGCCGTTACAATTCTGTTTCTGTGGATCGTTGGGCAAAGCTTTAACCTAATGACATTGGGCGGACTTGCGGCTGCGATTGGGCTTGTAATCGACGGTGCGATTGTGGTGGTGGAAAACATCGTGGTGCATCGAGATGCAGGGCAGACGCGCATGGATGCGGTGCGGCTTGCCCTGCGTGAGATTACGGTGCCGCTGGTCGGGTCGACGGTAACGCCGGTTGTGGTGTTTCTGCCGCTGATTGCAACGACAGGAGTGACGGGAAGTTTCTTTCGTGCGCTGGCGGTTACGATGACTGCTTCGCTGCTGACCTCGTTGATGTTGGCGCTAACGTTTACGCCTGCACTCTCGCTTTCGCTGCTGCGCCCCGCGCAGTCTGGCGAGCAACATCGCCACGAGAAGAATGGGCCGGTGATGCGGCGTGTGCTGACGACGCACAATCGTCTGTTGAGCTGGACGATTGGGCGGTCGTGGGCGATTGGCGCGATCGCGCTGGTGCTCATTGTTTCCAGCTACTTTGCATACAGCGCGCTGGGGACGAACCTGCTGCCGGAGATGGATGAGGGCGCTTTTATCCTGGATTACATCATGCCGGCGGGCAGTTCGTTGCAGGCGACAAAGGAGGTGCTCGACCATGTGGAGGAGATACTGCATGAGACGCCTGAGGTGGAGGTGACCACGCGGCGAACGGGACTACAGTTGGGACTCGCTGCAGTGACCGAGGCGAATACCGGCGATATCTCGGTACGGCTGAAGGCGAAGAGATCGCGGCCCATCGATGAGATCATGAACGAGATTCGGTACAAGATCAAGGAAGAGTATCCGCAGCTGGATGTAGAGTTCGTTCAGGTGCTGGAAGACATGATCAACGATCTCTCGAACTCACCGGAGCCGATCCAGATCAAACTGTTCTCGAACGACACGACATTGATCCATGAGCTTGGACCGAAGATGCAGGCGGCGATTGCGGCGATTCCAGGAATTGTGGATACGCAGAACGGCGTAGACAACACGTTGAGCGGGCCGGCTACGACGTTCCAGGTGAACCCGGTGGTTGCAAGTAGGCTGGGCTTTACGCCGCAGGAGGTCGCGGAGGATGCGACTTCACTGATGGATGGGCTTGCGACGGTCGATCCGGTGATCGTGGACGGGCGGCCTTACACAGTGCGGGTCCGGATGTCCGACGATCATCGTGCATCGTTGGATGCGATCGAAAATACAGTGTTCAACTCTGCGACCGGCCACACGTCGACACTGGGCGCGCTAGCGCAGGTGGCAGAACTGCCTCCGCAGAATGAGATCCGGCGTGAGAACCTGGAGCAAGTGGTGCTGGTGAGCGGGCGGCTGGAGGGTTCAAACCTGGGCGGCGCGATGACGCAGGTGAAGGCTGCAGTGGCCAAGCTGAACCTGCCGGCGTCTGTGCGCGTGGAGTATGGCGGCACATATCAGGAGCAGCAGAAGTCGTTTCACGATCTGGCGCAGGTGCTGGTGTTGGCGCTGGCGTTGGTATTTGGGGTCTTGCTGGCGGAGTTCCGTAACTTCTCTGCGCCGATTGCGATTCTTACGAGTTCGGTGCTTTCCATGGCGGGCGTAGTGTTTGCGCTGCTAATAACGAATACAAACTTCAACGTGGCCAGCTTTATGGGGCTCATTATGGTCATTGGCATTGTCGCGAAGAATGGGATTCTGCTGCTCGATGCGGATGAGCGGGCTCGCATGGAGGGCGCGAACGCACTGGATGCGATGCTGCATGCTGCGCAGCGGAGGCTGCGTCCAATTGTAATGACAGCGGTTGCGGCAATGTGCGGGATGCTGCCGCTGGCATTCGCGTTTGGAGCGGGCTCGCAGATGCTGCAGCCGCTGGCGATTGCGGTGATTGGAGGCCTTATCATCTCCGTGCTGCTGAGCCTTATTGTAACGCCGGCGCTTTATTATCAACTGACGGTGCGGCAGGATCGCAGGACGGTCCCCGAGCCTGAAGAAGCATTGGCACATCGGAGTTAGGTGCGGGTTAGCGCGATGCGGAGAATAAAGGCAATTTTCATTCTCATTTCAGCGACGCCTCATGCGTTGATCCGAGGCTTGCAACGTAAGGTGCAGGTTCCACTCACGGCGAATCCACCTGCCGACCTGCCTGATCACCATGAGGGTATTTGATAAACATACTTCGGGACCATTGCTATCGGTTGCCGTAGCGACGGCTCAGCACGTTCCGTCATGGGCTGCGCTCCTGAAGCTAGTCAAACGCTGGATCATGCAGGCATCCAAGGTTCTCCCCATGCCTGCGGCTCTGAGTCTCTGGTCATGCTGACTAAAGGGCGTAGCACATTGGCACTTCGGCGCCAGGACAGCGGCTCAGATGAGCGCTACAGGCGATAAGAGGAGAGCAACCGGCGTTCCCGCTAAACCACAGATTTGAGCGGAGCCTGTGTCCGGGGCGATGCTGTCGGTTGAGAGCGTCGGTTTCAGCAATTAGATCTTCTCGACGAGCAGGTTCAGTGATCAGCTTGTAAGTCCTGCTCAACTCCAACTCTGTCACCTCTCAAGCGAGCATGATTTTGTCAGCAGTAATGGGGTAGTCGCGAATGCGCTTTCCAGTTGCGTTGAAGATCGCGTTAGCAACGGCTGCCGCTGCACCGGTAATGCCAATTTCCCCAATCCCACGAGCACCGAGTGGATTAAACTTAGTATCCGGAATGTTGAGGCATGTTACGTCTATCTCAGGAATGTCTGCATTGACCGGAACGTGATACTCGGCGAGGTTACGATTGGCGAAGCGTCCATACTTCTCGTCAAGGTGGGTGTCTTCATGCAGCGCGAAGGAAATGCCCCATACAATGCCGCCCTGTAGCTGGTTAATGCCAGTTTTGTTGTTCATTAGCGTGCCAATATCGTAGGTCGCAACGATGCGCCGGACTCGCGGCATGTACGTCGACATGTCCACGGCAACTTCCGCAAAAACGGCTCCCCAGGATTGCGCCGTAAACGATTTGGCTGACTCGGACGGTTCAGCCGAGCCCATTCCTTCAACGGGCTTACCGCCGTTGCGCGTGATCAGGGCAGCGAAGGATTCGCCGGTGGAAGGCGCGGACTTAAGCGTGATATGGCCGTCCTTCAGCACCAAATCGTTCACCTGTGCATTGTGCAGAGGAGATTGTGCATCTTGCCGAGCGAGTTCAAACAGCGCAAGTTTCACCTGTCCGGCAGCATCGGTAATAGCTGGGCAAAGCGAAGCAGCGGTCTGAGATCCGCCAGACAATGCAGATTTGGGAAGCGATGAGTCCCCGAGCTTTACATCCACAAGTGTCGGGTCAACTCCGAGGCCGTCCGCGGCCGTCTGAGCCATGATTGTGTAGGTACCGGTGCCGAGGTCTTGCGAGCCGGAACCAACAAAGATGCGACCGCTTGGCAAAGCACGAACCACGGCTTGCGACGCAGAACGATTCGCACCATAGATGGCTGTTGCCATGCCATATCCGATCCGTTCATTGCCCTCGCGTATGGTGCCTGGCTGCATCGGTCGCTTCGACCAGCCAAAACGCTGCGCGGCTTGGAGATAGCATTCTTTCAGATGTTTTGAAGTCCAAGGCTGGTTTCGGCTTTGATCGTTGTCAGCGTAGCTGTTGAGACGAAACTGCATTGGATCGATCTTCAACTCATGACAAAGCTCGTCGACGGCCGCCTCGATCGCAGCAGTCCCCGGGGCTTCTCCTGGAGCACGATGAAACGTAGAGACGCCAAGGTTTACAGGCACTAGCTTGTG
>CAXTRZ010000015.1:0-9890 GCA_964246715.1 uncultured Acidobacteriaceae bacterium
CCTCAACCCTTAACCCCTAACCCTGACCCCGCATCATTTCTTCTTGAACACCGCGTGATTCTGTTCATCCGCCTCGATCGCGCTCGCCAGCTTGTACACATCCTCGTACCGCTCCGCTGGCAGCGACACCTGCTTCACCGTGTACGTCCGTTGGTAGTGCAGCGTGTTCCCCGTCATCTCGCTCCGGCTCTCATAGCTCGCGAACCCCACATCCAGCTTCACCGGCTCCGGTATCTCATCCACCGCATATCCCTCCGGCAGTTCGATCGTGAAGTCATCCTGAATCGTCCGCGTGCTTCGCAGGTCGATCGGCACCTTCCGCGTCTTGCGGTCCAGCGCGATCCCCTCCTGTCCATACACCCGCGGCCTCACCATCAGCAGCGGCCCCGCGTTCCGCGCAAAGCGGCTCGCCGTCAACTCATAACTCGTCGTCAGGTCCTTGTTCAGCGCAGCCACGTTCTCCACCTTCACGTCGTTCACGTCGAACGTCGTGAAGTCATGGCTCAGCGCCTGATCCAGATACGAACGCTGCTGCTTCGCATCCTCCTGCGCGTACATGTACCGCTCATGTTCGGACAGGTCCCCGAACCGCCTCTCCGTCACCGTCCCCTTCAGCGTCCCATCCGCCGCAAGCTGAAACTTCGCCGTCCGCCGGATCGTGTTCGACTCCGGTGTCATCACCGGAAGCTCCACCACCTCCGTCTCCTTTCCCTCCAGCAAAACCCCGTAGCTTCCCTGCAGGTTGTACTCCAACTGCCCAAACGCCGTCCTCTCCCACGTCGGATCGAAGATCAGGTACCGCCTCCCCGTCTTCGCCGTCACTACGCTGCGCATCTTCGCCGACTCATACCCCTTCGGGATCTCGATCGCCCCAATCATGTGGTCGCCCACCAGCGATGGAGCCGCGGGGTCCACCACCCCCCGCTCCGTGTCCACCATCATCAGCGCGGAGTGAATCCCCACGGTGGAGAGCATCGCAGAAAGCAGCGTCGCCTTATCCTTGCAATCCCCGTACCCGTTCTTGAAGATATCCCCCGCCGGATGCGGCTGAAATCCCCCCACTCCCACGGAGATCGTGAAGTACCGGATCTGCTGCTGCAGATACACCGCAATCGCCTCGGCCTTCTCGTAGAAGTCCGTCTTGCCCGCCGTCAGTTGCGCAGCCTTGGCTGCAATCTCCGGCGTGGCCGTCAAGCGGTCATGCTCCAGCGGCTCATACCACTCGCCAATCCCCTTCCAGCTCGCCAGCGAGTCCGCCGGCTGCGTCGCCGGCCCGTAATGCACCGTCATCCGCGCCGCCAGCGCACCCAGCGGAGGATGCATCGGCACCCGCTCCAGGTCGATCGCCGGCACATCCGCAACCTCCCAGCGGAACCGCTGATGCTCCAGCTCAATCGCCTTACTCTCGGCATGGTGCGCCCACACCGTTCCATACGTGTAGCCCGCCGGAAGCTCCAGCGTGAAGCTCTGGTTCACCCTCGGCACATCGCTCTGGAACTGCCAGTCGGCCTCATGCACGTACGGCTCCACGCGGTGTTCATACTCGTACGCAATCACCCCGCCGGGATCGCGCCCCGGAGGGTTGGCCACGCGAATCTTCAGGTCCATGAACAGGTTGCCCTGTCCCGGATACCCGATCTCCGCCATCTCGTTATCCTTCACGGCATACTCGTGCCCGTCGGGAGCGATGCTCCATACCTTGAAGGAAAGGATCTTCGTATCCTTATCGAACGGCAGCGTGACATACCCCTCGTCCCGTCCCTTTGGCCGCAGGATCTTCACCACGTGCCGCCGGTGCTCCACCGCCTTGCCATCGGAGCCCACCGTCAACGTCGTGTCGTCCAGCAGCACCACCGCGGAGGTCTCGGCGGAATAACTCTTTACCGGCTGCGAAGCAGCCGTATGCACCCAGTCCGGGACCGCATCCTTTGAGCTAAAGACAGAAGCCCCGAAGACAGCAGCACCAGACCCCGCCGCAAACGCCGGGGACGCTACAGAGATCGCAACCAGGAAAACGCTCGTTCGGCAGAGAAGCTCAGCAGTGGCACTGCGAAACATAGGGCCTCACATCCATCTCCGTCGAGACCTGAACCTCCATTGCCCATGGAAGGAGGTTCTTTCGTCAGTCTCGCGGTGTCGCCTTTATACGGGAGCAGCCCGCGCATTTGCAAACATTTTCGTGGGATGTGCAAGCACACGGAAGAGTCACTCTCCCTTTATAACTCGCGTTCGCTGCGTCTTGCCTGAGCCACAGGGGGCACTGCCTAACCCGCGTCTTACTTGAGTGATTGAGTCGGTCGTGTCTAAGGGCACGGCTTCAGGTTCGCTGCGTCTTGCCTGAGCCACAGGGGCGCTGCCTAACCCGCGTCTTACTTGAGTGATTGAGTCGGTCGTGCCTAAGGGCACGGCTTCAGCGGTGCCGTAGATCCAGCAGAATGACCGCGGCTTCAGCCGCTGAGATAGGCTTTCTTCAGTACAGCCCCATTTCAGAGGCTCCTTGAGGGCACGGGCTCACCCATCCGCAGGCCCTGCAATCGCACCCGGCTTCAGCCGCTGAGGTCCGCTTGACCCGTACAACCAGCTGACAGATTCTGCTAAGCCGACATAGCGGGACTGACGACTTGATGTGTAGTCATAGCCAACCTTTGCCTCGGGCGATTCGTGCAGCCTCCGTCCGGTTATGAGCACCTACTTTCGAGATCGCTTCCGAAAGGTAGTTGCGGATCGTTCCTTCCGTGAGCCGGAGCGTTCTGGCCAGCTCAGCGGTGCTCTCGCCTTCACCGGCACGTCGAAGCACTTCGCGCTCTCGCTCGGTGAGCGGCCCGGCATCGGCGGACCATGATTCGGCTGCCAGCCCTGGGTCAATGACCCGTTCGCCGCGAGCCACGCGTCTGACCGCCTCCGCCATCTCCGTCGAGGGACAATCCTTGAGCAGGTATCCGATCGCACCTGCATCGAGTGCGCGCCGAAGATAGCCAGGGCGAGCGAACGTGGTCAGAATCAGGACCCGTGTCGCCGGGTAGAGTTCCTTGACACGGGCGGCCAAGTCGAGCCCCGTCAGTTGAGGCATCTCGATGTCGGTGACCAATACCGCAGGTAAATGGAGGCCTACCGCTCGCAACCCCTCAGTCCCGTTGGCGGCGGATGCGACTACCTGAATGTCCGGTTCGATACCCAACATCACGGTCAGGGAGCTTCGCAGGATGCCTTGATCTTCCGCAAGCACAACCGTAATCGGCTTTCCGATAGAGGTCATAAGTGGCCCTTTCGTTCCTGATGTTCATTTTCCAGCGCGGGTAGTTTTGCGAGTACCCGCATGCCGCCCAAAGGGGAACCAAGAATGGTCAGGCTGCCGTGCGCTTGTCGAAGTCGATCTCTCATTCCTTCAATTCCATTGCCATCACCGCTCTGCTTTCCGACACCGTCATCATCAATGGTGAGGCTTACTTCCCGATCTTTGGAAAGTTCAACCCTGCACTCTGTTGCATGAGCGTGACGAAGAATGTTCGTCGTGGCTTCGCGTAGCACGAAACAAAGCAGGTCACTCTCCCTTGGGGAAAGGTCTACAACGTCCACCTTGGTCAGCAGTTGGACGCCAGCACTTCGAAGCGCGTTTCGTGTTTTGCTCAATTCAGCCGCGAGTCCTCCGGCACGGTATCCGGTCACTGCGGACCTCACTTCGCGCAGTGCCTCTCGCGCCGTAGTTTCTACCTCCGCGATCTCTCGATGAGCGATCTCGGGTTGCAGCGAAAAGAGGCGGTTCGCCACATCGCTCTTGACGGCAATCACGGTGAGGGTGTGACCGAGGAGGTCGTGCAGGTCTCGTGCGATGCGTTCGCGCTCCGTCTGCTGGGTGAGGTGCTCGATTTCCTCGTTCGCCTTCCGCAACTGGCCGCTAACGAACACCTGCCGGGCGAAGGAAAAGTTGCTTAAGCCGATGACCACCATAAAGAAAACGACGGATTGAGCGATGGAGAAGGGCAGGTGCAACAGCCATGTCTCTAGAAATAACCCCGCTGCCTGGGCAAGCAAAATGGCTGCAAACCTGCGAAATGCAGAAAGTGTGGTGCCCTGTCGGAGGAAGAAACTGCTGACAACCACGGCAAAGACAAACTCTCCACCGGCGTTCGGATTGAAAGGATAGTAAATATAGCCAAGCACAAAGAGGGCGATAAGCCAAAAGCGCTGTTCTCGCCCTCTTCCTTGCAGAACCCGGAGATACCCCGTTAGAAATGTTCCGTAAAACAAGAGGAAGATTACCCACACGGTAAAGGAGCGGCGGTGAATTGGTTCCTCGAACCAGAAGACCGAGTAAAGCAACGAACCCCAGCGGAGAAGCTGCGTCTCGTCACGGAGCATGCCAAGCACGTTTGCTCCTGGGGTTCTGTTCTGATTCATGGGTTCAACTCTCCTGCCTGTCTTATCATCGCGCGAGCCGAGGAAAGCTGGAACCGCACGCCATCATGGTCGATAGGTGATACCTGTCATGTTTCATGGCTGATACCTTCCACTGGTCCCTGCATGCGCAGCGCGCGATGATCTTGATATCAACCAAGGAGACGCGACATGCACCCCGACCCACTCTGGATGAAACTCTTTCTCGCCGTGCACGTGACCGCTGGCATGGTGTCCTTCGTTCTCGCCCCCGTAGCCCTGGCGACTGCAAAGGGCGGTAAGCAGCACCGCCGCTGGGGCATGGTGTATCTGTGGTCGATGGGAGTCGTATCGTGTACCGCGCTGCCCATGGCTTTGTACCGTCCAGTGCTGTTTCTGGCACTGGTCTCCGTCATCAGCGCCTATCTTGCCTTCTCCGGTTATCGTGTCCTGAAGCTGAAAGATATGGCCAGCGGAGGCTCCGCTCAACTGATCGACTGGGCGGCAGCGTGTATCGGGTTCCTCGCATCCGCTTCTCTTGTCGCGGTAGGCTTGCTCCATCCTGCAGCGGTACAGCATATGCAGATCGTAGCCATTGTGCTCGGCTGTCTGGGAATGCGAGGAACTGCCGCCGACATGGTTCTCTTCTACCGTAAGCCGACCGAAAAGATGTTCTGGTGGTACTCGCACCTGGCGAAATTCATCGGAAGCTACGTTGCAGCCTGGACAGCTTTCTCAACCGCGACGCTCAGTCATATCTTCAAGCATGCTGGCATCATTCTGTGGCTCTGGCCTGCTGCGGTTGGTATTCCCGCCATCATCTTGACAACCGCCTACTATAAGCGAAAGTTCGCTTCGCGCAAGCGTTCGCTAAGCATGAGCGAACTTGCCCCTGTCTAACCTTCAGGACGTGCATGCATCCCGAAGGCCAACTCCCCATAGACGCCGTTGTCGGAAGTGATCAATGAGTTGGATCATTCCCGCAATCCGACTCGATGAAGTGAACCGGCGCAAGCAGCCCCTGTGCCGGAAAGTGGCTCTTACACAATCGCACGTCAAGGGCCAAAGTTAACGAAGAGGTAAACAGCCGCGATATCCAGCGGCCTGTCCAGCACCCTTACCACCATGCAAATAAATCATGGTGAAAACCACAAAACCCGCGTCAGTCGCGGTCTCCACCATGGCGTGTGGTTGCATAAACCCACACGGTCGCCATCATGGACCACGCTTGAACCCACGATTCGGCGGTATCGCGCAAACGTGGTGAAAACCCAGCAAAATGGCCCTCTTCCGCAGAAAAGGGCCTGTTTATGGAGACAACACGCGAAGCGTCAAAGATGGTACGAAGTACCTATGGAATCCGAAGTGGCCGGAAGCCCTCAACCGGGAACAGACCCGTCGGGTAATCGTCCGTTCCAAACTGCGGCCGGAACAGGTAGCGCACAAAGAACCCGCCGGTCACGGTGTTGTAGTTGTTGGTGTTATTGGCGGAAAGGAATCCGCCCGCATACCAATGATCGGCAATCCGGTAAGCCCCCTCAGCGTTGATCGAGTAGTTGCCGCTCGTACTGCTGTTGGCCGGCATCTGCCCGCAGCTCTGCGTCGCCAGTTGCACGTTCGTGCACGTCACCCCGTTCTGCAGCCCCCGGTCCAGCGGGAAGTAGATCTGGTTATCTTCTTGAAAAGACTGGACTCCCAGCGCGCCGGCGATGGTGTAGTGAAAGTTGTTGCCATACCGCCCCGCATACGTGATCGGCACTGAAGCCAGGAAGTACGCCTCCGGACTGAAGTATCCGCCCAGTCCATACGTCTCCCCTCGCTCGTTGTAGTTGTAGTGCATCCCAAACAGCGACGCCCCAACATTCAGCTTGCCGTAGCCCGGAAACGTATGTGCAAGAAAATACGCCCCCATCGAGCCCTCGAACTTGTAGTTCTCGAGCACATGGTAGCCGGTCAGGTCCGCGCCATCCGCGGTGATGTAAAAGCCCGCCCGTTCATCCCCCTTGTCGAACCGAATCCCGCCTCCAGTCGAAATCACGCCGCCCCAGATGTTGCCCAGAAACACCGGCGTCGCCGACCCCGGATCGCGCAGACCCGCATACGAAAGCTGCGTATCGATCACCGGCGACCGGTCGCCATAAAAGGTGATGTACCGGTTCGGCTTGAACAGCACACGCCCCGTAACGTTCCGGATCAGAAACTCATATGGCGTATAACCCACCGCCGCCGCTAGATTTCGCGTCGACACCTGGAACTCGCCGCCCACGCCATTGGCGAACTGATTGGTCGGCGAGACCGCCGCATTGCCCACCAACGTCCCAAGCAGCGGAACCGGGTTGAGGGACGTGGCTGTGTTGAGTTGCCCAGAGTTGAGGAAGACCGCCTTCGGAATCACACTTAGCCGAAGATTGTTGCCGAGCGTGGCGGACGCCTCGAAGCTGGCCTCGAGGTCCGTTAGACGATCCAATCCAACCGTTCCGCTGCGGTACCGCGCGCTGCCTGTTCCGCCAATCCATCCACTGTATGAGCCCTCCAGCATCGCCAGGTCGCGCTCTGTGCGCTGCCGCTCGGTCAGCGGCGGCTCGGCGTACCGGAGATTGCCGGTATAGTATGGTCCGCGCAGCGGAGGAAGCCGCTGGCCGATTAAATCCGCATCCGTCGGCGCATCGCCCAGAGGATACGCCGGCCCGATCAGCGGATAGGGCTGATACGTCAGCGGCTGTCCCACACCTGGATAGCTTAGCCCCTGATACGAAGGGGGAGGAGCCGTGGTCGGTGCCGGAGCTGACTTTGCAGCCGCAATCGCAGTCCGCCTACCCGTCCGCGCTCGCCCGCGCTGCACCGGCACCGCATCCACATACTGCGATCCTGGTTGCGGATACTGCTGCCCCTGGCTGTTCCCACCTCCCGGATACCCCTGCGAAGGGTACGTCTGAGCCGGAACATACGGCTGCGTCACCTGCGGCTGTTGAGGCGGATACGTCGTTGCGGGATAGTTCGTCACAGGAGCCCGCTGGACCTGGGTTTGTACCTGAGTCTGCACCGGCCTGGGCTGAGGCACCTGATCCGCCGGAATCTGCGACGGCGAGATCTGTGTCCCCTTTGTCGCCTGCGCCGGATCGTAGGGCTTGTACGGCAGGTACTGAACCTGCTCGGTCTGGGTTGTCGGAGTCGACAGAGCCGTGCTGTAGTCCTCGTCTGGCGGATGGCTCTCGCCGCTCCGCGCATTGCCGGCCGTCAGAGCAACCAGCGGATGCGATTGCCGGCGTCGCGTCGCCGCACTGGCAGCAGCCGCACTCGGCTGCGAGGGCGTTATGCTCGCTCCACGCGCGTTGGGCACATAGCGAGCCGCCGGAACGCTCTCGTCTGCAGACGGAAAGATTGCGGGTTGAGTTGGAGCTGTCGCCGGCGGATGGTAGGGAACATAAGATCCATAGATCTCGCCGCCGTTGGAAACCCCGGTCGTTCCCGCCGCCGTTGCTGTCAGGATCGATCCCTGCTGCTGGCCAGAGGTATTCTGGCCTACCGCGCCGCCCTGCTGCGGGAACTCAAGACCTGCCACCAGCACTGGCTGCTGCACCGTCTCAGTTAACCGCACAATCTGCCGGTGTTGATACACCGCTGGACTCAACACCATAGAGGGAACTCCATCATCCGATGCCGCGGCCACGTCCACGCGCGGAATCTCCGTACCATCCATGGGCACGGGCTCGCTCTCGGAAGCCTGCGGAACATAATCGCGTAGCTTTGTCTTTGGTCCTTGGGCGGGCTCATCGGCATGCGGCGTCGTCATGTAAGACGGTACGACCGGCGCCCCCGTGTTCGGAAGATAGGGCTCTCCCTGAAGATCGAACTCTCGTCCCTGCCCCGGAATCGAGACCGGTGGAGTGCCAACAAAGTTGCCGTAACCCGGAAGGTAGGGTTGTGAGTTGACAGATTCCGACGGCATGCCAATAGCGTCGTTCGCACCGGGCTGCAACAATCCAGCCAGATTCTGCGGCTGGCTGACGCTCGGGAGCCGCCCAGCCCCCGCCTCTGGAGCAGGCTGGCTCAACTCGGTCGCAAGTTCTGCACCAGGGTCGGGTGCCGGCATTGCATCCAGCGAGGCCCGGTAGTAGTCTGCCGCGCGATTCGTGTCGCCACGCGCCTCTTCAAACTTCGCCGCGAGCGTCAGCATCTGCGAATCCTTCGGATACTGGTCAAGCCCAAAGCGCAGCCAAGTCTCAGCGTCTTTGGTGTCGCCCCCGGCCAGCGCCGCACCCACGGCAGCCTTATAATCAGCGGCCGCGGCGGAGTTTAGATCCTGCGCCTTCCAGATCGCAATAGCCTGCTTTGACATGCCTGCTCGAGCATAACCGGCCGCGAGAGCTTTGATCACCGCGGGATTGTCCGGGAAAGAACGAGCCGTTGCATTTAGAATAGCGAGTGCGCGACGATCATTTCCCGCCGCCGAAGCCTGATTCGCCCGCCGAACTGCCCAGTTGGTCCAGATGGTCTGCACTGTCCGTCGCTGGGTATTGGTCAGGTCGTTGCGATCGCCAAGCAGCATCAGCTGGCGGTAGAGTCCGGCATCGTTCATGCCGTTGTACAGGAGCCAAGTGTTCTGGATGTCAACGTCCGCCGGCGGAACCGCATGCTGCGAGGAGTAGTGCTGCTGCACTCGGCGCAGAAAGACTGAGGCCTCACGCGACTGACCAAGGCCGTTGTAGATGGCGCCGATGGTCTGCAGATAGGCCACGTCGTTCTCAAGCATCGCCCGTGTCGGAGCTGGAATCTGCCGAACCTCAGACAACGCCTCGCCGTCCCGCCCACTGTCATGCAGTGACGAGAGCAGTCCTTTCCATGCATCCGTGTTGTCTGGGTTATCAGAAAGAATCTTGTGGTACAGGGGATAAGCCTGTTGCGCGTTGTTGCGCTGCAAATAAATGCCCGCAAGTTGAATCTCAACCGGCACTGAGACCTTCTGACCGGTCGAGGCCTGCTGCGCGATGGACTTCTCCAGGATATCCTGCGCAACATCCAGGCGCTTCTGACTCTGATAAATCGATGCCACCGTCGACTCGAAGCCAGGGTCACGCATCGAGCGCGCGTAGATTGCTGGCGGCATACTCTCAACCGTTTGCAGCGCCTCGGCGTCCTGGTCCATCTGATGCTCAACCCGAACTAGAGCCTGCCATGCGGCAGTGTTGTTCTGGTCCTTCGCCAGAAGCTGCCGGTACAGTCCAGCCGCCTGATCCAGATGATCGGCCTGCTGCAAAAGACCCGCATACTGCAGCTGCGTGTCGGCCTCAAGACCTCGCGCATCGGCGGGGAACGGCAGTTCCAGCGCAGCACGCAAAACCTTTTGCGAGTCTGCATCGCGTCCGACGGAAGCCAGCGCCTGCGCCAGCGCCCGAAGATAGAGCGGGTCCTTCGCCAACTCAGCTCGGGGCTGAGCCGGAATCTGGTGATCTGTCTGCAGCGCACGCGGCGCATCACCGGACCCATAAAGAGAAAGGAACAGCCCACGCCAGGCG
>CAXTRZ010000015.1:9900-20955 GCA_964246715.1 uncultured Acidobacteriaceae bacterium
CACACAAAAAACACACCCCCCCCCCCCCGGGGGGGCGCGGCCGGACTCTGGCCTGATCTTCACAAACTGGACGTAGTAAGGAACCGCCGCCTTCGGCTGCTGCGCCTTCAACAACGTTCCGCCAATTCCCTCCAGCGCCTCCGGGCTCGTCGGCCGCATGACCAGCGCGGCGTGGTAGTTCTTTTCGGCCAGCGCGAGATTGTTCTCATTCAGCGCAATCGCGCCCTCCCCCATCGTGTACCAGAAACGAGAGGTATTCAAAGCTGCATCAAGACCGGGATCTTTGGACCCATCCTGCTTGGCTTGCACCAGGAAGCTGATGGCCCCGCCGAAGTTTGCCTGCTGCATCCGTATGTAACCCATGCCGGCCAGGGCATCAGCGTTGTCCGGGTTGTTCGCCAAGATCGCCTTGAAGCGCTCCTCGGCCTCATTCAACTTCTTTTCATTAAGAGCCTTATACGCGGCCCGAGCCTCAGCGCTCCGCGCCGCGCCCAAGGCGTACTCGGCGCGCTGCTCCGGAGTTAGACGAACGCCCTTGCCCCCGCCGGCGGAGGTCCGTCGCTCGCCGTGGAGCGCTGCGGCAAGCTGCGCATCGTTGTGCTTGGCAAGGTACGCGCGGATCTGCGCGGCGGTCGCAGGATTCCTTGCATCCCACAGCAGAGACTGGCGAAGCGCCTCACCTGCCTGCGGATCGTTCGGATGCGCCTCAAGCAGTCTGCGCCCTTCCGGTCTGGTCTTCGGGTTGTAGGTCAGAATCCTGCCGAGTGCAATCTGATATCGCAAGTCGCCCGGATTTTGGGCAGAAAGTGCACGCAATCCAGCCACGGCATGCGGACGGCCCTCTTCCGTCGCTGCCTCGGTCTCGTAGTATGCCAGCGCTGCATCCCCGGGAGGTGGATTGTTACCGTAGATCGCTCTGTAAGCATTCATCGCCTGCGCATACTGACCTTGTTGCGCCAATTTGCCCGCCTGCTGCAGCTCCGCCCGATGATCTGGCCCTGGTCCGTTAACATTGGCCTTGGCGGCACGAGCCAGTCCCGCCTGCGCTTCAGCATTATTCGGATCGGCCAGCAAGACCTGCTGCCAGATCTGCGCCGCCATATCCATGCGGCCGCGTGCCTCCAGCGTATGCGCCTTCTCCAGCAAGGACTGCGTTGCCGACTGGCCCGTCTGCCCGTGTGCCGCAAGCGTGACAGGAGCCAATGAAGTTGCACCAAGGAGAATGGCAGGTGCCCAAAAACGGAATGCGGATGAACTCTTCATGTTTGTCTTCACGCGCAGCGAACCCAGGAGAGCTGGTCAGGATTTTATGCTGTCCTCAAGAGACTAATCGCTTTTGCGAACGTTGTAATGCTTTTTCTGCACCTCGTAAGAGGCATACCCTAAATAGGTTCAATACGTCATCCTAACTGCCTACTTCCACTGAACTTTAAGCCTGCCATCGCGCTCGAATCGGAACCTGTGCTCGGCCCAGGCGGTGGAAAATAGGGCAAGATTCTGGTCATAATACTCAGCGGTATGGCCGTACAGCCCGGTTCCGGCATCGCGCGTCGCCGTCAGCCGATCCTGCTGCGCCACGGCCTCCGTCTTCATGCCGGCAGCGATCAAGTACGGCGCCACCGCGGCAGAGAATCCAGGTGGGCCGTCCGGCCGAAGGATCTTGCCTTGCGCGTCCACTTCGAGCGGAGGTGTGACCGCTCCATGCAGGTATTGTCCCATGCCGGAGACCTGGCCGATCATCGTCTTCACCCCGTATGTGCCAGGGTCCGCAATCCCCAGCCAGAGATAAACACGGATCGCATCGTAGCTCCCGGAGGGCTGCGACTCATGGACACCGGAGGTCGGCTCCCGCGGAGCGGCGCTCGGCCGAGCGCCTTCAGCGCCGGCCGAGATCCAGTCCATCGCAAATCCATGGCTCCTCTCGCCCCCGACGAGCGCCGGCAACGACTCCAGCACCGAAGACCAGGGACCCTGCGGTAGCGACTTGGCAAAGTAAGCAAGGAGCGGCGCAGGCAGATAGCTGGCATTCAAGATCCAGGTCTGCTGATCGGTGTGGAATCCGTTTGGACCCGGCATCATGGTCGTTCCCAATCCGGGAACCAGGACCACCTCCTGCTTGGCGATGCGTGCCGCCATGGTGCGGCCCAGCTTGTCGTAGCGCGGCTCATGCCAGAGACGCCCCGCTTCCATCAGGCTATAAGCCATCCATAGATCCGCGTCAGAGGCGGAGTTATCGTCCAACAGCTTCCACTCACCCGCTGAGCTTTTACCCCAGTTCCACGACGGAAGTCGCAACGTCAGATCGCCGCCGGCGAGATTTGCCTCTGTCCAGTCAAGCAGCTTGTCGAAGTGCTTCCGATCGTTGTCCACTAACGCGAAGAACATCGCATAGGCTTCGCCTTCGCTTGTCGTACGATCATTGGCAGAACGGTCGATCACCCGCCCCTGATCGTCCAGGAAGTGCTTGGTGTAACTCTCCCAAAGCGGCCAGGGCTGCTGCGCCTGACAGCCCTCAATGGGGGGGAGAAGCAGACACACAAAGAAACAGAGGGCGGGCAGAAGATGAGCCTGCCCGCCGCTTCGATTCGCCGACCCCGATGGAGACAACACGAACTCCAACTCCTTTATCGCCTTAACGACTAGTCATTACCCTGGAGACGAGTTCGAGCGCGCCGCCGCAGCATCGCACGGATCAGCGCCGCCATCAAGATGCAGAAGATGACCGTCGTAATTACCACGAAGATTGGGTATTCGGAGAAGAACATGTTGAACCGAATCCACCAGGAGAGCGAGCCGACGCGGTAAGCGTCGTTGCCGATCCGGTAGGAGACGAAGTGCGTTCCGTGCTGCAAAACGCTGACTGATTGCTGAATATCAGATGACTGCGAGGTCTTCAGAAAGACGTTCAGAAAGGATGGGACAACGGTTTTGTCGCGTAGCGCAATTAGAACGACTGAACGATTAGAGCCACGCGGCCATTCCAATCCTTCAATCAGCGCATCCGGAAGTCCGTTGCTAGTCTCTAATTGTCCGGATTGGACGTGATCGGAGCTGCGAACCTTCCACCAACCATGCTGGAGCGGCGCAAAGAAGCCTTGCGTATCCTGAATGTGCAAGCCAGAGCTGTCCACTCGAACCGGTAGCGCAGCGTTCAGGCTCGCAAGCGCGGGCTGATCTTCCATTGTGCCCATCACCAGGTAATCCTTAGCACGATCGCTCTTCATCCCCGAATTGTCAGTGACGGTCAGGTTCAGCACCGGGTATCCGGTCTGCGCGCCGAAGTGTCCCATGAAGGTCAGGAACATCTCGATCTCTTCCGACGAGGGGCTGTCCGGCAGCACCACCGCCGTATCCGCAAGGTCAGCCTTTCGGGTGAACGGATATCCTGCGTTGGCGAAAATCTCCAGGTTGGGCATAATGGCCCAGTGCGGGATATCTTGGATGTCCAAGTACGAATCTTTGAGGATGGCTCCCTGAAGATTGAGCGGAGCAGTGTCCTGGCACTTACCCTTCTTTGCAATCTGGAAGACGAAGCGCATCATTAGCGAGTTCGAGAACGGCCGCAGCGTTACGACCGGCACCGGCACTACGGTATCCAGATTGGCGGAGGCCTGCTCGGTGTGCGGCATCGGCGTGGAACTGACATACGCTCCATTCATATAGACCTGCAGCGAGCTTTCATTTGCCAGCGGGATTCCGTTGTAGCGATAGGACAGGTGATATCCAAGGTTCTGCGGACCGCCTTCTGTGTAGAGATCGGGCGGCAGCCGCAGATAAACACCAACCGGCACCGAACCGTCTCCCTGCAGGTTGTTTCCTTCCGTCACATCACCGAGTGTGGCGCGCTTGTCCTTGTCCGTACTCAGCCACCGCGGCGCATCATCCGGCTTACGCTCTCTCGGCTTCTGGACTAACTGCCCGGTCTGCTGCTCCCCTGCAAGCATATCCCGCTGCAGCACCAAAATCTGAGCCGCCGTGACCAGGTTGTCAGGCGTGTCTCCCGTGATCACCAGGACCTTTGAGTACGGGTCCATGGGGTTTGTTCGCATGGCAATCGTTGGACCGGAGATCGAGGTGACGTTCAACGAGGCCGGCAGCTCTGCCGCATTTTCTCCGATCACAATCGCGTTTCCAGTTGGAATGGTTCCGAACGAAACCGGGAAGTGAACCGGATGGTCGTTGGTCAAAATTCCGAAGTACGATGCAACAATCCCAGCGGCCCGCATCGCGTGCGGTGAAGGCTGGCTTAGGAAGACAATCGGAACAACGGGATGGAGATTAACAGCAGCATCGTAGAACGGCAGCGGAAGCAGTTTGAGGTCGTTCTGCAGGGGAAGCAGAGAACCCGCAAGCTCGATCGTCGAGCTTGAATCGACATGGCTCCATAAGGTTGAGTGAGACGGGTCTTCGCACTGCAGCGTGTAATGGCCGATGAACTCAAATGTCAACTCGTTGTTGTGTACAAGCATATCCGCCGGCATCGTCAACGTCGCCTCAAGCAGCGCGTTATTTTCGTTCCGCGTCACGCTCAACATCTGCTGCTCGGCAACCTTCTGCTCAGGCGACAGGTCCGGATTCAGTTGTGTCGGCTGGGTTGTTACCGGCAAGGTCGCGAACAAAGTACCATTCAAACTCACCTTCAGGTGGCTGATGTCAGGAATAAGTCCGGGTGAGAAGTGGTACTTGATGTGGAACTTGGCTGTCTTAACAACCTGCGTCTGAGGCACTGAGAAAAACACCGAGTGGTAAGCATCCACGCCACGCAAAACAATCGTGTCGGAAACATTGATGTCCGTCAGCGCGAAGAGATTGTCAAAGCTGCCGGGCGGTACTGCCTTCTGTGGCAGCCCGGAGTCCATCGACCCATTCGGCTGAGCCAACGTCTGAATCGTCTCCGGCCGCAACGGCCTCCTCTGGCCAAGTGCGGAACGTACTCCTAAAGCAGCAAGCAAAGCAAAGAGAAGCAAGGGAGCCACACTGGTCGCCAGCCGCCCCTTGGGAGGAGTCTTCTTGGTTTTCATCAATCCCCTGAATGTATGGACAAGCCCATGGAAAGAGAGCTGCATGATGCGATAGAGACTGAGCAGCGGACGGTCCGCCTCACGTGCTTCGCCCCATCCAAGCCATGTATCCGCGCGGGAGTAGAGCACCATCGTCAGCGCCTCCTCCTCCTGCAGGTTCAATGGATCGAACTGAGCTCGCAGGCTGCGTCCATCGGCGCTAATGACCGTCGCAGGCAGGGTCGCATCGCCGTCCAGAACCGGAAACACCAGCTTGACCTGATCGCCAGGCAGCGCAGTGAAGCTGCGGTCCATCTGCACTCGCACGCCCCCACTGGAAAGGTCTGCCGTTACGCCCTGGACAACAGTTCCGTCAGCCAACACGACGTCTGACGGAACGCTCATGGCCACACGCACCGTCTGCCGGCGCTGTTGGCTCTCCCACGCTACTGCAGTCGCAACCCCGAGGATGGTGATGTTGAAGCAGGTCCAGAGGACGTTCATCACGATCGTTCCTGGGTGTGTGCCATCCCAAAGCAGGTTGATGTAAGGAATGGGAATGTAAAAGTAGCGCGGAATTGCCATCAAGATCCCGACCACATTCATGAGTAAAAGGACCATGAAGGGCTGAGCGATTCGAATGTCAAAGAAGCTGCGGTTGACCACGCCACCCTTCGCCGTAACGTTGAAGCTGCCCAGCTTGGGGTTGATCAGCGCAAGCATCGTGGGCAGGAAGATATAAGGCGCCAGAACTGTCTCATAAATCTCGTTCCAGAAGGAGTGTCGGTGCTGTCCCTGTATCCGGGAGTTCGTCAGCGATGAGAGCACAAGGTGCGGGAAGGCATAGGCGAGAATGGCAGCCCAGTATCCGGGTACGTTGGTCTTGCCAAAGATGAGATAAATCAGAGGAGCGGTTAGGAAGATGAGCCGCGGCAAGGCGTATAGAAAGTGCGACATTGCGTTGAAGTAGCAGAGACGTTGGGCAGCCGAGAGGCCAGAGGCGAACAAGGGATTCTCGATCCGCAGAATCTGGACCATACCGCGTGCCCACCGGATACGCTGTTTGACGTGCCCGCTCAGCCGCTCGGTCGCGAGCCCTGCTGCCTGCGGAATGTTGACGTAAGCTGTGTTCCAACCGTTCATCTGCATGCGCAGCGAGGTATGCGCATCCTCCGTCACGGTCTCGACAGCGATACCCCCAACCTCATCCAGAGCCGTCCGGCGTAGCACCGCGCAGGATCCGCAGAAGAAGGTGGCGTTCCAGAAATCGTTACCATCCTGCACAACTCCGTAGAACAACTCGCCTTCGTTCGGAATGACTCGGAACTGATCGAGGTTCCGCTCAAACGGATCGGGAGAGTAAAAGTGGTGCGGCGTCTGCAGCATACCCAGCTTGCGATCACGCAGAAACCATCCCAATGTTACTTGCAGGAAGCTGCGCGTTGGGACATGGTCGGAGTCGAAGATTGCCACAAACGGAGCATCCAGCCGCTCCAATGCACGGTTGATGTTACCCGCTTTGGCGAACTTGTTGTCATCGCGCGTCATGTACCCGACGCCCGCGTCTTCGGCAAATCGCCGGAACTCCTCACGCTTGCCGTCGTCCAGGATGTAGACGTTCAGCTTATCCGCGGGCCAATCGATGTTCATCGCCGCAAGTGCAGTGAACTTCACCACGGAGAGCGGCTCGTTGTAGGTCGGGATCAACAGGTCAACGGCAGGCCAGTTCTCCGGATCTTCCGGCAGCGGCACCGGAGTCCGACGAAGCGGCCATAGAGTCTGTAGATAACCCAGGAAAAGGATAATAAACGCATACGTCTCGGCCAGCACCAGCAAGACGATGAAGAACATATCCAGATAGGTCCAGTTCGTACCTGGGTCCAGAAAAAACCGAATAACGTACGAGATACGCCAGTAGCCGTAACGAAACGTCGAGTAGATCGAGATCAGCATCAAAGTTAGCGTTACCAGATACGAACTCGAGCTGCGATCCATCCAAAAGGCGAGCAGCACGGTCAGAAGCCCAAGCACTGCCTGCTGCGGCCATGTCAGGTCAAGGATGCCCGTAAAAGCAAGGAAGATAATTCCGCCAAACAAAACAAAAAAGCGAAGGATCTTGAGCAGGAAGCTGTCACCTGACTCAAATTCTCTCCATAAAGGCGACCTTGTCATCGTTCACTCCACCGGATGTTCCGGAAACCCTGGGTAGCTGGCGCTGAAATCGAACGCAGCCACTTAGCAATATTGACGTAATCCTCTGCGACTGCAGCCTCCGGCGCATAGTCGACGACGGTCATTCCTTCGGCGAGCGCTTCGCTCACAACCGGAGAGCGGCGAATGACAAAGGGAAGCAGTCGGTCACCGAGTTGCCGCCGCAGCACCTCTCGCACATCCAAATGTAGAGGAAGCGACGCATCGAACTGGTTCAACACGTAAAACGGCTGGATCGCTCTGCCGTCTTGATCATTAAGTCCATGGAAAAATCGCTCAACGGCCTGCAGACTGATCACCGAATTCATGTCCGGCGCCACGGGCACCAGTACCGTCGGACTCATGCGCGACAACCTGCGGATCAGCCAGGCCGAAGAGCTATTCAAATCCAGCAGAACGCGGTGGCTTCCCGCTGAAGCGCGACCGATCTCCTCCGCCAGTGCATCCTGGGTAGCACGCTCAGCGCCGCGCTGATCCACGTCATAGCTCACCAAATGGATTGGCGCATCCGTGCTTCCGCTTGGCGGAGAGAACGTCCGGATGACCCCAGGCCGTAATTCGCTCGCTCCAAAGTAAAACGGCAGTAGACCGTGAGAGGTCGTATCCGCCAGCAGCACCTTCTCGCCTAGCCAGGAGAGCGCACGGCCCAGCGTTGCGACGAGGCTTGTCTTACCAACGCCTCCCGCAAGCGAAAAGACAGCGAGGACAGGCGTGCGCGTTTCTCTTTGCCGTGGTACAGCCTCCGGTTCAGATGAAGGCTCCTCGCTCGGCTCAAACACGCCCTTCAGGGCGAACCAGCGGGCCGCCACCCGTTCGCGTGAGTGCTGCAGCGTATCCGCCACGGAAGATGGGCCGGCAGTCTCCTGCTGGGTCTGTCTCGTCAGCCACTCCGGAGTTTCCCGCTCAGGCTGCTTTGCCATGCCAGTCGCTAATGAAAAATTCTGCGCGGAGAACTCATCTCCGTCATTGACAGGCTGCGGAGAGAGCGGCGTGACCCGGCCCAACTCCTCCGATCCACTTTGACGGCTCCGGCCTGGCGAGAGGACGGAGTCAGTAGGACGATACGCCGGCCGGATGCCGGACGCCTCATCGGGACGGAAGCCCTGCGGACGACGCCGCACTCCACTCTCCTGCAGCCGGATCGGGCGACGCTCGCCGGGAGCGTTGCCGCTTGCATCATCGGCGACAAACCGAGCCGGCTCCGTGTAGGCCAATTGATTGTTCGGACTGTAGAGATCGACCTCCGGCCCTGCACCCAGAGGCATCGTGTAAGGGTCGCTTGCAAGCCCAGGAACCAGCGGAGCAGGCTGCGGACCGGCCAACGCTCGCCTCCGAACCTCAGAATCAGCGTACCGCGCCGCCTGACGCTGCGCCGAGACGTGCGCCTCCGCGATCTCTCGCTCTTCTCTGCGTGCAGCAGCCTCTGCAAGCGCCGCCGCCTCGGCACGGCGCGCAGCTTCCACTCGCTCCGCAGAAGCCCTGCGCGCGGCTTCCTCAGCCCCGCGAATTGCCTCCTCACGCGCTGTCGGAGCCTCGTACCCCTCCGCGCCGCGGGCTGCATCCTCCGCCTCACGCGCCGCCCACTCTGCCTGCGCTGCGGCCTGCTCCGCCTCCGCCTGCGCACGAAGCTCAGCCTGTCTCAACTCCTCTGCTGCACGATGCCGGACCTGAGCCCGATACTCCCTGCGCGATGCGGAAAAATCGCGATATTTCGCGCCATGCAGATTCGCCCATGAGTACAGTATTGCAACATCTTCCGGCGTCTCCGCAATCTGCGGATCTTCAGGATCATTGGTCAAACGCGTGTCCATAGGTGACATTCCCGTTTTAAAACAAAGGCAGTTACTGCGTGTCCGGCATCAATGATCCCGATGCCTTGCGCAAACTCATCAGCTTGAGGTCTCGCGGCCTCGCTTACGACGTTCTGAGGCTAATTCGAGCCTTCCATACCGTCAATCGTTCATCGTCCAACTCTAGTCGGATTGCCTGTTTTCCCCTACGGCAAACTTTCACAGGTAAACCAGTGAGCAAAACGGATATCCCTGTTTATACCTTGGGTGTCCGGAAACGTGACAGAGAAACGCAAAATTTGTTCTAAGCGGCGGTTATCCTGGTTCAAAAGACGTACGATCAGGATGCTGCGGCGACCTGCGAAGCCGCCACTTTTGTGCTATTTTGATAGAGGTTAGAGCCTGTAGCTCAGTTGGTAGAGCATCGCCCTTTTAAGGCGTTGGTCCTGGGTTCGAGCCCCAGCGGGCTCACCATACACTCTCGTTGATTTCCTTCTATCATCAAGCGGTTGGTTTTTCCGGTGCCGGCATTGCCGCGCAGAAGTCGGCCAAAAAGCGTTCTGTGTAGCTCTCCACAAGCGACCGCAGCCTGGGCTCGTCCGGAGACTGCAGCAGGAGTCCTGCATGATGCATTTTGTCCAGCCGCTGCACGATTTCCGAATCCGTGTACCCGCTCAGGTCCGGCTTCTCCTGCTTTGCCAGGGTAATTACACTACCCGCGTACCCTGCATGCAACGTCGGAAGCTTGTACTCTTGCCCTCTTGCAGCCGCAACCTCAATCCGAGCCCATTCCACCCAGGGGTTCAGCCCGCTCGCGTACTCCACTACATCAGCGATGTATGCCCCGCCTACCCGCGCTGCTGTTTCCAGGAAATAGAACTTGCCATCCGCGCTCGCCTTGATGAACTCCGAGTGGTTTACTCCCGCCTTCACCTGCAATGCTGCCAGCAGATGCTGATGTAGCCTCATCAGCGCGCGACCGTCCGGGGCGTCCTTACGCAGCGTCTGCGTCGTGAAGACTCCGCCCTGGTGCATCGTCTGGATGGGAGGCTTGCCGTACTGGCAGAGCTGCGCGAACAGAACCTCTCCATCCCAGGTCACACCCTCCACATGGAAGACCTCGCCCGGCACAAACCGCTCCAGCAGATAGTGGCTCTGCAAATCACCCAGTCCATCAAGAATCGGCCAGAGCTTGTCTAAAGAAGAAATCTCTTTGATACCAATAGCCGACGCATTGCTTCTGGGCTTGAGCAGCCAAGGCCCTTCTACTGAACTCATGAACGCCCGCAGTTCGTCATAGTTCACCACAGACGTAAACTCCGGCACGGGTATCCCGCACGCCTTGGCCTGCGTCCGCATCGCTAGTTTGTCGCGGTAAAAGCGTGTCTGCGACTCACCCAGTCCCGGCAGCCGCATGTGCTCCCGGATCAACGCTGCCGCTTCAAGGTCAAACTCATCGAGCGCCACAAGGCGATCGATAGGTCGCGTTCTCGCAAGGTACGCCACCGTGTTCAGCACCTGCCCCGGAGTTAATTCCTCCGGCATCGTCAGCAACTCCTTCAGGCTCTCATGTGGCCAATCTCCATCGCGCAGTCCCTCTACCGTCAACAACGTCACATCGCAGTCCAGGCTCGCAGCCTCGCGAAGAAACCTTTGTCCCTTTTCATAGCTGCTGATACAGAAGATCGCCGTGCGCCGTCTCTTGCTCCCGTTCTTCTCCGTCATTCCTGCTCCTAAAGCGATGCTTCCAACGATCCTCGCAGCGTTCGTTCAAGAGTCTTAGATAGGGGCAAGCATCGAAACATCCGCAAACGTCGCCCGTACACCCTCTTCCAGGCTGGTAAATGAAGCCCTGTAGCCCGCCTCTCGCAACCCCCGGACATCTGCCTCCGTAAAGTGTTGATAGCGATTCATCAGATCGCCTGGAAATGGAATGAACTCGAGCCCACCTGGTCCATGCACCTGCATCAGCGCTGCAGCGACTGCCTTGAAGCTTCGCGCCTCGCCCGTGCCCGCGTTCAGAATCTGCCCCGAATCGTAATGCAGCATCGCGA
>CAXTRZ010000016.1:0-253 GCA_964246715.1 uncultured Acidobacteriaceae bacterium
ATATAGAAGAGTCCATAAGGAAGCGCCGGGCTCCGGCGCGCCTGCGATTCTTGTCCACGGCAGCATAGAGCAAAGGATTCGCAATGATGGCTTCTATGGCTTCATCGACGGCATGAACGAACCGAGTTCCCAGTTCCGGACGAACGTTCGAGTACCAAGATATGGCTTTCGTTACGCTCTGTTACCGCCTCAGGCAGCCAGACAACCCGCCAGCTCAACGTTTGAGCAGATTCGCTTTGACTTGCTCCCACGG
>CAXTRZ010000016.1:263-20690 GCA_964246715.1 uncultured Acidobacteriaceae bacterium
ATACTTCACCACGCGCCGGTCGAGTTCCGCGGATTGTTCCTCCGTCAGAGTAGGGACTTGCGCTTCGATGTTCTGCCAGAGGGCATCCAGCAAATCGAACTTCTCTGCGACGGTGAGACCGCTGATCTGGCTGGGAAGTGAGTTCATGGGAATAGGTAGAAAGCTTAAAGGCGAGTGTCAATCCTTGAGGTTCACAAGTTAATCGCGGCTATAACTGAGAACATACGACAGAACGAGAACATGTAACGGCAACATTCAGCACGAGGGTTTGGACGGTTACGGAGCCTCTTGTCAGGTCCGCACAGTGGAGACTGAGGCAGTATTTCGCTACGCTCAGAATGACGTGCTTCTCTGGTGGCGCCAAGTTAGCGCGAGGAGCCGGTGGGGCGTTCGGGGTGCCAGGCGCCGGAGATGGCGTAGGCGGCGTGGGTCATGGCGATGTGGGAGAGGGCTTGGGGGAAGTTGCCGACCATGCGGTTGGCGGCGGGGTCCCACTCTTCAGCGAGGAGGCCTACGTCGTTGCGCAGGACGAGGAGGCGATCGTAGAGTTCGCGTGCCTGGTCGTGGCGGCCGATGAGCCAAAGGTTGGTGACCATCCAGAAGCTGCAGGCGAGGAAGGCGCCTTCGCCTGGGGGAAGGCCGTCCGGGGAGGACTTGGTGTCATAGCGCTGGACGAAGCCGGGTTTGCCGTCTTTGCCCTTCGGCATCAGGCGCTTCTGGATGGCGTCGACGGTGCCGATGATGCGCGGGTCGTCCATGGGGAGGAAGCCGACGAGACCGATGCGCAGGCAGGAGGCATCGAGTTCCTTGGAGCCATAGGATTGAGTAAAGGCGTTGAGGCGCTTGTTAAAGCCTTTGTCGCAGACCTGTTTGTGGATGATGTCGCGGTTTTTGCGCCAGCGCTTGACGTCTCCTTTGCCGTTGAAACGCTCGTGGTTTTTGATGGCGCGGTCCAGGGCGACCCAGGCCATGACCTTGGAGTGAGTGAAGTGCTTGCGGCCGCCGCGAGTCTCCCAGATGCCGTCGTCAGGCTGCTCCCAGACGTGGCAGAGGTGATCGATGAGTTGGGCCTCGACGGCGGGGGCGGAGACTTTAAGGTCGTCCTGGGCCTCCGGGGTGCGAGCGAGCGCGGCGGCAACCTCTCCAAAGACATCCAGTTGAAACTGGGTGGAGGCGGCGTTGCCGATGTTGACGGGCTGGGAGTTTCCATAGCCGGGGAGCCAGTCGGCGGTGTATTCGGGGAGTTGGCGCTCGCCGCAGATGCCGTAGATGGTCTGGATCTGGCCGGGAGCGCCGGCGATGGCGCGGAGGAGCCAGCGCCGCCAGGCGGCGGCCTCATCGACGTAGCCGGCCTGAAGCAGGACGAGCAGGGTAAAGGCGGTGTCGCGCAGCCAGCAGTAGCGGTAGTCCCAGTTGCGCCGGCCGCCGAGGCTCTCCGGCAGCGAGGTGGTAGGGGCGGCGACGATACCGCCGGAGGGATGGTAGGTGAGGGCTTTGAGGGTGATGAGGGAACGGGTAACGGATTCGGCGTACTCGCCCTTGTACTGATTTTTGGCGATCCACTTCTCCCAGAAGTCGACGGTTGAATCGAACTCCTGGATGGGGTCAACGGCCTTGGGATCGACCTCGGGCTGATTGTTGTCCTCATCCGCGTCAGGCCGCGGGATGGAGGAGCCGTAGGTGAGGGTGAAGGTCTGGACGTCGCCGGGGCGCACGGTGAACTCGGAGACGGTACACATGCCTTCGCCCTTGAGCTTGGCTTTGGTTCGGAGGACGACCATATCCGGGCCGGCGATGGCACGGAGGCCGAAGCCGGTATGAGTGACCCAGGGTATGGTGCGTCCGTAGTCGAAGCGGATGGCGAGCTCCATCTGCATCTTGACCGTGCCGCTGACGCCGCGAACGATGCGGACGATGTCGGAGTTTTCTCCGCGTGGGGGCATGAAGTCGACGACAGCGGCGACGCCGGTGGAGGTGGTGAAGGTGGTCTCCACGATGAGGGTGTCGCCGAGATAGCGGCGGGAGGTGGACTCGACGCGGCGAGCGGGCGCGATCTTCCAGAAGCCGTGGTCCTGGGTGCCGAGGAGAGCGGCGAAGCAGGCGCTGGAGGAGAAGGACGGCCAGCAGAGCCAGTCGATGGAGCCGGTGCGGGAGACGAGGGCGGCGGTCTCGCAGTCGCCGATGAGGGCGTAGTCTTCAATTTTGCCGGCATGCAGAGGCAGTTTGGATTGGTTGCGCAAGAGACTGATATCCGGCACTCGTACACTCCGTAAGGGTTTGAGGCAAAGGCTTGGGTTCTAGGAAGAGCAAAGTCGCGCATCCGAGAAAGCCCTAGGTCGAGTCTGTGCATCTGTGAAGAGGCAGGGTTGGAACGGTTGGGTACGACCTGATACGTTGGATGCGATTCATGCGCGATGGAACCGAGCGGGCCGGCAGAATATAACCTGATGGACGAAAGATGGATTGGATGAAACCTGTCGAGGGTCGCAGCCGGGTGATTGTTGAGGATGTAAAGCCTGCGGTGGACGGCGGGCGATACCCTGCGTGCCGGATCATGGGCGATGTGGTGACGGTGACGGCGGCGATCTTCGGCGACGGGCATGACCACCTGGCGGCCCGGCTGCTGTACCGGCACAAGAGCGAGCGGCGCTGGCGCACGACGCCGATGACCGAACTGGGCAACGACCTCTGGACGGCCGAGTTCAAGGTCGACAAGCTGGGGATGTGGAGCTTCACGGTGCAGGGGTGGGTGGATCACTTCGACACCTGGGTGCATGACCTGAAGAAGCGGCTGGCGGCGCAGCCGGACCCGCAGAGTCCGCATCCGGGCGTGCTGCCGCAGGATATCCCGATGGCGTTGCGGATTGGCTCCGGGCTGCTGGAGAAGACAGCGAAGCGGGCCAGGGGGACCGATGCGAAGCAGTTGACGGAGCTGGTGAAGAGCCTGCGGTGGATGGCGGACCAGAATGCGGAGGTCTATGAGTATCCGCTGAACGATGGTTTAGTGGCGCTCGCCGGCAAGTATCCGGACCTGGAGTTCGCGACGAGGTACGAGAAGGAGCTACAGCTTTGGGTGAATCGGGATAAGGCAAGATTTTCAACCTGGTATGAGCTGTTTCCGCGTTCGATGTCGCCGGTTCCGGGCAGGCACGGGACGCTGAAGGATGTGGAGGCGCAACTGCCGGAGGTCTCGGCGATGGGCTTCGACATCCTGTATATGCCGCCGATTCATCCGATTGGGACCGCCTTCCGGAAGGGCAAGAATAACGCGACGGTGGCGGCGGAGGGGGATGACGGAAGTCCGTGGGCGATTGGCGCGGCTCCGACCAAGGATAACGAGGGCGGACACAAGGCGATCCATCCGCTGCTGGGGACGTTGGCGGAGTTCGATCAGTTGGTGGCGAAGGCGAAGGAGCACGATCTGGAGCTGGCGCTGGATATTGCGTTTCAATGCTCGCCGGATCATCCATGGGTGAAGGAGCATCCGACGTGGTTTACGATCCGGCCGGATGGGACAATCCAATATGCGGAGAATCCGCCGAAGAAGTACCAGTATTTCTATCCGCTGAACTTTGAGTCGCCGGACTGGCGCGGGTTGTGGGATGAGTTGTGCTCCGTGTTTGAGTTCTGGATCAAGCGCGGAGTGAAGGTGTTTCGCGTGGATAATCCGCATACGAAGGCGCTGCCGTTCTGGGAGTGGTGCATCGGAACGATCCGGGAGAAGTACCCGGAGGTGATCTTTTTGGCGGAGGCGTTTACGCGGCCGCACGTGATGTACTCGCTGGCAAAGGGCGGGTTTACGCAGAGCTACACGTACTTTACGTGGCGGACGGAGAAGGCGGAGATTGAGGAGTATTTGGAGGAGATTACGCAGCCGCCGGTGAGCGAGTTCTTCCAGCCGAACTTTTGGCCGAATACGCCGGATATCCTGCACAAGAGCCTGCAGGTGGGCGGACGGACGGCGTTTATGCAGCGGCTGATCCTGGCGGGAACGCTGACGGCAAATTATGGGATTTACGGGCCGGCGTATGAGCTGTGCGAGAACACGCCGGCGACGCCGGCGGCTGGTAAGACCGAGAGCGAAGAGTACATGGATAGCGAAAAGTATGAGATCCGGCAGAGGGACCGGAATGCGCCGGGGTCGCTGGTGCCGCTGATCACGAACCTGAACCATATCCGGCGGGCAAATCCGGCGCTGCAGTCGAATGGGTCATTGCACTTCCATACGGCGGATAACCCGAACCTGCTGTGCTACTCGAAGAGTGCGCCGAACGGCGCGGGCGGGGAGAACACGATTCTGGTGGCGATCAACCTGGACGCGACGCAGGAGCAGGGAGGATGGATCGACCTGGACCTGAAGCGGCTGGGGATTCCGTACAACGAGGATTTCACGGTGGAGGATCTGCTGACGGGGGTCTCGTACAAGTGGCATGACCGGAGCAACTACGTGGCGCTGCGGCCGGATGTGCAGCCGGCACATATCTTTCGGATTGTGCGGCGGGGATGAGGCTCAGCAGTTGGAGTCTGGGGGGTGTTCCTTTTGGGCCGCGCTTTCTGCCAGCTTCTTCCGCATGGCTTCTTTCGCAGTTCTGCTTGCCACATTTAGCCGCTCGATCGACTCCACCTTTTCGGCCCAAGACTTCGACCTGAGAAGCTCTCGCATGGAGGCCTTTGCACGGGCATTGAAGTCTTGCTTTTGGGATGATGTCATTGAGCCTCCTCACTGCTTTGACTGGATAATTTTGTGAGCCGTTCCATCAGGTCGTATTGCGTGAGCACTTCTGTGAGGGTTGTGCGGTCCACTGCGTTTTGCTCCAGAAACATGGTGACGCGAAGGTAATCCTTGGTCCTGGCGGTCTGCAAGGCGATGGCGCAGAGATGTTCCGGACGAAAGACGCGGGTAGGAATACCGTCATAGTCCACCTGAATGGCTTCGCGAATCGCCTCTGCGATGAGGGGGTTGGCGTCAGTGAGGATTTGCAGGGGCCAGTTGCCAAAGCGCACGTACTCGCGTTCCACGATGCCACCCGTCGCGGTGAGGGCGGCATAAACGGGCGTGAGGAGAACGAGTCCAGAACTTGATTCGGGAAGGAAGATGAAGGCGTCGACATCTTCCGTTTGCGCTGCTTCGATGTAGAAGGCGGCACCGATTGCGCCGCCGATGGCGTAGTCTCGGATGACGGCGTCGGCGACGAGCTTGTTCAGGGCGTTCAGGACACTGTGCATGTTCGCGGCACTCAGGAAGGCTTCCCGATTGTATAAGTTGCACATCGGAAAGCCGGTCCGGATGAACTCGCATCATACGACTTGGAGAGATAACGAGTGAAAAAGTTTGGCAGCGCCAGCGATCCGCTTTGGTACAAGGATGCCGTCATTTATGAGATTCACGTGCGGGCATTTGCGGACTCGAACAACGACGGCATTGGCGACTTTCCGGGGTTGATGTCCAAGTTGGACTACCTGCAGGACCTAGGCGTGACCTGCCTGTGGCTGTTGCCGTTCTTCCCTTCCCCTCTGCGGGACGATGGATACGACATTGCGAACTATGTCGATGTGAACCCGTCCTACGGGACGCTGAACGACTTCAAGCTGTTTCTGGATGCGGCGCACAAGCGCAACATGCAGGTGATGATCGAACTGGTTATCAACCATACCAGCGATCAGCATCCGTGGTTCAAGGCGGCGCGGCTCGCTCCTCCGGGGTCGGAGGAGCGGAACATGTATGTCTGGTCGGACACGGACATGCTATACAGCGGTGTGCGGATCATCTTTACCGACACGGAGAAGAGCAACTGGACGTGGGACGACCAGGCGAAGGCGTTCTACTGGCACCGGTTCTTTTCGCATCAGCCGGATCTGAACTTCGATCATCCACGGGTGATGGAAGAGGTGCTGAAGGCGATGCGCTTCTGGCTGGATATGGGCGTGGATGCACTGCGGCTGGATGCGATTCCCTACCTGGTGGAGCGCGACGGGACAAGCTGCGAGAACGTGCCGGAGACGCACGTCAAAATTAAGGAGGTTCGCAGGGTCATCGACGAGGAGTATGGGAACCGCCTGATTCTGGCCGAGGCGAATATGTGGCCGGCAGACGTGCGGCCGTACTTCGGCGACGGCGATGAGTGCCACATGGCGTTCCACTTCCCGCTGATGCCGCGGATTTACATGGCGCTGCGGCAGGAGGATCGTCTGCCGATTATGGATATCATGGCGCAGACGCCGGATATCCCGGAGAGCTGCCAGTGGGGGCTGTTCCTGCGCAACCATGATGAGTTAACGCTGGAGATGGTGACGGATGACGAGCGCGACTACATGTATCTGGCGTACTCGGCTGACCCGCGGATGCGGATCAATGTGGGCATCCGGCGGCGGTTGGCTCCGCTGGTAGATAACAACCGGCGCCGGATTGAGCTGTTGAACTCGCTGCTGTTGAGCTTTCCCGGTACGCCCATCATGTACTACGGCGACGAGATCGGGATGGGAGACAACATCTACCTGGGCGACCGGAACGGGGTGCGCACGCCGATGCAATGGAACTCCGACCGCAATGCAGGGTTCAGCAAGTGCGATCCGGCTCGGCTGTATTTTCCGGTCGTGATGGACCCGATCTATGGGTACCAGGTGGTCAACGTTGAGGCGCAGTTGAGCGATCAGTCGTCGCTGCTGCACTGGACACGGAACATGATTGCGCTGCGCAAGCTGTTCCAGGTGTTTGGGCGTGGGACGCTGACGTTTCTGCATCCGGAGAACCGCAAGGTGCTGGCGTATCTGCGCGATCTGGAGCGGGAGGACGGCACGCACGAGACGGTGCTGTGCGTGGCGAATCTGTCGCGGTTTGCTCAGCCGGTGGCGCTGGACCTGTCCGCGTTTGCGGGGATGATGCCGGTGGAGATGCTGGGGTATGTATCGTTCCCGGCGATTACAGGGGCACCTTATGCGCTGAGTGTCGCGCCGTATTCTTTCCTGTGGTTCGAGCTGCAGCCTGCGCCGGTGGCTGCAGAGAATGAGCCGGAGGAGACAGCGGGCGCACGGGAGCAAGGCGAGCAGGTTGCGCTCGATCTGCTGACGAAGGGCTGGGCGGGGTTGGTCTCCGGCAAAGGGTTGGAGTTGCTGGAGACGACGCTGCCGGCGTGGCTGGTGAAGCAGCGATGGTTTGGGGCGAAGACGCGAACGATCCAGACGGTACGTGTGTCCGGATGGGTGCAGATTCCGGGCGGCGACGGGACAATTCTTCCGAGCGCGGCGGTGCCCGCGGCGAGCACGCTAGGCGACGCGCTGTTCTTTCTGGAGATTGCCTATGCAGAAGGGTTGGCGGATCAGTATCAGCTTCCGTTGGCGCTGACGATGGGGGCGGCGGTGGAGGATCTGCGGACGGCTTCGCCGGGGAGCATTCTGGCGACGCTGAGTACGCCGACCGGGCCTGCGGTGCTGCATGACGCGGCGACACGGGAGGACCTGCGGCAGGGGCTGCTGGCGCTGATTGGACGGGCGGGCTCGCTGCCGCTGAGCGACAAAGACGGCGCGGCGCATGAGATTGCGGCCACGCTGATTGCGGCGCACACAGGACAGCCGGCGAGTTCCATTCCGACGCAGGATGATGAAGCGCATGCCATTGCCGGGGCGATTGAAGCCGCGCACAGCATTGAGCCGGAGGAGGTGGCCCCGGAGTTCGCGGGGCATATGCCGGGAGCATCCAAGACCGGTGCGGATGGGTTGGTGAGAACTTCAGGGAGCAATGGCGCGGGCGGCGAGGCAAAGGCGGGGATGCTTTCTGCGTACAAGTCCGGGGCGTTCGACGCGGCGCGAGGGACGCAGTATCTGCCGGGCAAGACGGGCTCCGCGGAGCAATCGAATACGAACTTCCTGTACGGCGGGACGCCGTTGATGAAGCTGTTTCGGCGGCTGCAGCCGGGGTTGAATCCGGATGTGGAGATCGGCAAGTTTTTGACGGAGGTGGCGCACTTCCCGCGGATCGCACCGTTCCTGGGCGAGTTGACGCTGACTGCGGCGAACGGCGAGACGACGACCACGGCGATGCTGCAGGGTTTGGTCAACAACGAGGGCGATGGCTGGGCGTGGACGCTGGAAGAGCTGAGCCGGTTCTACGAGTCGGTGGCCACGTGTCCGACGCCCAAGGATCAGGGACGGCTGCCGCGCTTTGGCGACGAGGGTACGGTGCCGGAGGAAGCGAAGGATCGCGCGGGGTTCTATCTGACAGCGGCGGCGCTGTTGGGGCAGCGCACGGCGGAGATGCATCTGGCGCTGGCGACCGAGACCGATGATGAGGCTTTTGCCGCAGAGCCGTTTACGACCGAGGACCTCGCCTTCGATGCCAAACGGATCGACGCCCAGATCAACCTGACGTTGAACGCGGTGAAGGCGGGAATGCAGGCGATGAAGGACCTGACCGCGGATGACGCGGCGACGATTCTGAGCCGGCGCATCGAGTTGTTTGCGCGGGCGCATGCCATCACCACCGAGAGCGCTTCCGGCAAGCGGATTCGCATCCACGGGGACTATCACCTGGGCCAGATTTTGCGCTCGAAGAACGACTTTGTCATTCTCGACTTCGAGGGCGAGCCGGCGCGAACGCTTGAGGAGCGGAGGCGCAAACAGTGTCCTCTCAAGGATGTCGCGGGGATGCTGCGAAGCTTCTCCTATGCGGCCTACTCCGGGCTGGACCAGTACGCGCAGCGGCATCCGGATAGCGCGCGGTCTCTGGAGCCGTGGGCGAAGTTGTGGCAGAATGCGGTGTCGGTTGAGTTTTTGCGGGCGTATCGCGAGACGATGGCGGCTAAGCCGGGTCTGCTGCCGGAGACGGCGCAGGCGGAGTCGCTGCTGAATGCGTATCTGCTGGAGAAGGCCCTGTACGAACTGCTCTATGAGTTGAACAACCGGCCTGGATGGGTGAGGATTCCGCTGGCTGGAATTCTTGGGCTTCCGGCGGCGACACAGACGACAGCCTGAAGCTGAAGGCGCGAGGCGAACGAGACGATGGCCACCACGAACACGATTCCGAATCCGGCTTCGACCGCAGATCCAAATAGCGGGCCCGCTCTGCTGGTCAGCCTTGCCTCGCTTTCGCAAGAGGGCTTTGAGACGATGCTGACGAATCTGGCGGAGGCGTTCTCCGACCAGTCGATTGTGGTGGCGACGCCGGATGCTTCCAACGACCAAGCGCAGGCGGGCGGGGGGCGCGGCGGGATGCAGGTGGTCGGCTACACGCCTGCCGCGCCGACGGCCGGCGCATGGACGCTGACGGCGGCGGATTTTCTGAACGCGCACGAATTGGCGGAAACGCATAGAGCGCAGGCGATTCTGATCCTGGGCGCGGAGGCGCAGTCGCTGGCTCCGGCTACGCTGCGCAGGCTGGCTGAGGCGGTTGCGGCAAGCTCTCCGGAGGGCGACCTGGCGGTGCCGCGCTACGATCTTCCGCCGCGTGCCGGGTTGGTGAACTCGGCGATTTTGTATCCGGTGTCGCGGGCTCTGTTTGCGGCGAAGCCGAGGTTTCCGCTGGCGATCGATCTGTGCGTCTCCGCGCGGATGCTGGAGAAGCTGGCTGCGGTGGCGCAACGATACACAGCCGCGAATCAACCTGAGGCGATGATCTGGCCGGTGGCGGAGGCGAGCGTGGCGGGATACACGATTCACGAGGTGGATGCCGGCACGCGCACGCTTCCGCAGCCCGGCGGGAACGACCTGAATAGCATCCTTGCGCAGGTGGCGGGATCGCTGTTCAACGATGTGGATGCGAAGGCGGCATGGTGGCAGCGCGCCCGTCCGTCGCCTCCGGCGTATGTGGGTCCTGCTTCGACTCATGCGGCGGCTGCGAGCAGCGACGTGCAGTCGATGATCGAATCTTTCCGGCTGGCTTACAGCAATCTGCAAGAGATCTGGTCGCTTGTGCTTCCGCCGCAGTCTCTGTTCGGGCTGAAGCGCCTGTCCGCGATGGGGCCATCGCAGTTTCGTATGAGCGAACCGCTTTGGGCGAGGACGGTGTACGACTTCCTGCTGGCGTACCGGCTGCGCACGATCAATCGCGGACACCTGCTGGGTGCGCTGACGCCGCTGTATCTGGCGTGGGTGGCCTCGCACATTCTGGTGACGGAGGCCGGCGCCGATCCGGAGAAGCATATCGAGGCGCAGGCGGCGGCGTTTGAGGCGGATAAAGCGTATCTGGTCTCGCGCTGGCGTTGGCCGGACCGCTTCAATCCATGAGGACCGGTGGAGCAGGGATGAAGCAGTGAGGCAGTGAGATAACCGAGTTCAGGAGTTTTGTGATGCAGACCGCGATCCAGCCCGACCAGTACAGCAATTACTCGCAGCCCGTGTATGGCGAAACGCCCTCCGTGTGGCACCATATGTCCTCCGCGCTGCAACAATCTGTGGAGCGCGTGCTCTCGCTGCTTGTCGTGATCCTGCCGGGCGTGCTGGCGTTCTTTATCGTGCTGGGTCTGCTGACGCTGCTGGGGATGCTGCTGAGCTATGTGCTGCGGCGCATCCTTGCGGCAGTCAAGTTCGACGAGCGCATGACGCGGCGGGACACCGGCGGGATTGCGGATTGGTCGCCTGCTCATAGTCCGACGGCGCTGGTGGGGCGGGTTGCGTTCTGGGGATGCGTCTTTCTGGGCCTGATCATCGGCGTAATGGCCTTTGACACGTCCGTCCAGACAGGTACGTCTGTGTGGACGGTTTCGCTGCTGCCGTACCTGACGCACTCCGTGGGCGCGATTCTGCTGCTGTTGGCCGGCAACCTGATCGCGCGGTATCTGGCGCGGACGGTGCTGATCGGCGCGGTGAACAATCAGTTGCAGTATGCGCGGTTTCTTTCCATGGGCGTGAAGTGGCTGGTGCTGGTGCTGACGGCGGCGATGGTGCTCGATCACCTGCAGATTGGCGGCACGGTGGTGGAGCTTGCATTCGGCATTCTCTTCGGCGGGATTGTGCTGACGCTGGCGCTGGCGGTTGGCCTGGGTTCGCGCGACCTGGTGACACGGTCGCTCGAGCGCAGCTCGGATCGTGTGGATCGCGGCGAACGGGCGCCCGTTGCGGGCGTTCCAGCGAGCCAACCCGCGGAGACGCTGCGAGACTTCTGAACGATATAATCAGGACTGAAGCCAGTGCTTGATGGCGCTGAACCATTGAACCCCGACCCAAGAAAGCACATCCGCACGCCATGCAGCAGCAGGACATCTACGCGCAGTTGACGCCCATCTTTCACGACCTCTTCGATGACGAGACGCTGGTTCTAACACCCACGATGACCGCGGCAACTGTGCCTGAGTGGGACTCCTTTAATCACATCAACCTGATTGTTGCGGTTGAGGCGCGCTTCAAGATCAAGTTCCAAACGGCGGAACTGGAGTCAATGGGCTCGGTAGGGCATCTGGTGGAGTTGATCGAGAAGAAGCTGGCGGCGCAGGGGCGATAGTTTTGGCTTACGAGCAGTTTCGTTCTATCCTTACGGAACCTCCAAGATGCCCGCAGAGCCGACCAGAGACCGTGAGATCGTAGGGCGCTCGCCGCTCCGCAAGGAAGGCCGCGCCAAGGTGGAAGGGCGCGCAGCGTACGTGGACGATATTGTGCTTCCGGGCATGATCTACGGCGCGACGGTGCGGTCGAAGATTGCGCGGGGACGCATCCTCTCCATCACATTTCCACCGCACATTCCATGGCATGAGTTCACTATCGTCACGGCCAAGGATATTCCGGGCGAGAACACGATTGTGCATCTGGCGAAGGATCATCCATGCCTGGCTGAGGAGTGGGTGAATCATCCGGGGGAGCCAATCCTGCTGCTGGCTCACGCGGAGAAGGCGAAGCTGCCGGCGGCGGTTGCGGCGGTTCAGATTGGATATGAGGAGCTGCCGGCAGTCTTCACCATCGAAGACTCCGAGGCAGACGATGCGCCTGAGATCTGGCATGCGGAGCACGGACATCCGCATGGCAGAAACTGTTTCAAGCGCTACCTGATGGAACACGGCGATCCGGCGGAGGCATTTGCCGCGGCGGATTACATCGTGGAAGGCGAGTACACGACCGGCGCACAGGAGCAGCTTTACATCGAGAACAACGGCGTCATCGCGGAGTATCTGGGCGAGGATGGCGTGAAGGTGCAAGGCTCCATGCAGTGCCCGTATTATCTGGTGCACGCGCTGGAGTTGGTCTTCTGCCTGCCGCAGGAGAAGTGCCGCGTCATCCAGACGGAGACGGGCGGCGCCTTTGGCGGCAAGGAGGACTTCCCTTCCGTCATCGGCAGCCATGCGGCTCTGCTGGCGATGAAGTCCGGGCGACCGGTGAAGATTTGCTATGACCGCGGCGAGGACCTGGTGGCGACGACGAAGCGACACCCCTCGCGCACGCGGCACAGGACGGCGGTGGCGAAGGATGGCCGCATTCTTGGCGGCGAGATCGACTTCGCCATCGACGGCGGCGCGTACATGACGCTGTCGCCGGTCGTGCTCTCGCGCGGAACGATCCATGCGGCGGGACCATACCACTGGCCGCATCTGGTCATACGGGCCAAGGCGATGGCCACCAATGTGCCGCCTCACGGGGCCTTTCGCGGCTTCGGCGCACCGCAGTCTCTGTTTGCGCTGGAGCGGCATATGGACCAGATCGCAAAGGTCGTCGGGCTTTCGCCCGAGGAGGTGCGGCGGAGAAACTTTCTGACGACGGGCGATCGCACCGCAACGGGACAACTCCTCACCGATCCGGTGGACATGGACGGGCTGCTGACACGGGCTTTGAAGGAGTCCGATTACTACGCGAAGACGGCGGAGTTTGCGCGGAGCAATCCGGGCAGTCCAATCAAGCGCGGCATGGGGTTTGCGACGTTCCTGCATGGCGCGGGTTTTACCGGCTCCGGCGAGCGCCGGCTAAACTCGCTGGTGGAGATTGTGCTGACCAAGGAGGGGAGGCCGCGGCTGCTGGTCTCGTCCACCGAGTTTGGCCAGGGAACGAACACCATTTTGTGCCAGATTGCGGCACAAACCCTGAGCCTGCCATATGAGATGGTGGAGATTGCGCCCGTGGATACGGCCTATGTGCCGAACTCCGGGCCTACCGTGGCCAGCCGCACGGCGATGATTGTGGGCAAGCTGGTGGAGCGGGCTTCGCAGAGTCTTTGCGCCGCGTTGCAGCATGCTGGGGACTTGGCCCAGAGTTACTCGCCGCAGGAGTTCACAGCGGCGGCGATGCGCTACGAGCGGGAGCATGGGCCGATGCGGGCGAGCGCGCGGTATGAGGCGCCAGAGAATATCTACTGGGACGACGACCGCTATAAGGGCGATGCCTATCCGGCTTATGCATGGGCGGTCTATGTCGCGGAGGTGGCGGTGGACCTGCGCACGTATGCGGCAACGGTGACGAACTTTGACGCGCTGCAGGAGGTCGGCAAGGTGCTCCATCCCATCCTGGCAGAGGGGCAGGTGCAGGGCGGCGTGGCGCAGGGAATTGGGTATGCGTTGTATGAGAAGTGCGTGTATGAGCGCGGGCGCATGATGAACAACCAGATGACGAACTACATTATGCCGACCTGCATGGATTTGCCACTGATTCGGGTACATTTTGACGAGACACCGAGTGTGCATGGGGCATTTGGTGCAAAGGGGATCGGGGAGCTTCCGATGGACGGACCCGCGCCGGCGATCTTGAATGCGATTGAACAGGCTACGGGCATCTCGTTCACCGCCATCCCGCTGCTGCCTGAGGACATCTTTGAACGCTTGGCGCGAGATCCACAAGCTGGAGCGGAGAACCTTGACGCAACCCATGCCGGGCCATACTTTACGCAAGCGGTGCCGGGATGATCCGGCTCACCGTAAACGGGACGGAACGCAGCGTAGACGTGCCACCGATGAAGCGGTTGCTGGACGTGCTGCGGGACGACCTGCGGCTAACCGGGGTAAAAGAAGGATGTGGGGAGGGCGAGTGCGGCTCCTGCTCCGTGCTGTTGAATGGCGAGTTGGTGAACTCCTGCCTGGTGCCGGTGCTGCAGATGGAGGGCGCGTCCATCACGACGATTGAAGGCGTTGCAGATGCTGATGGAAGGCTCGCGCCGGTGCAGCAGTGCTTCCTGGAGGAGGGTGGCGCGCAGTGCGGCATCTGCACGCCGGGCATGATCTTGGCGACAAAGCATCTGCTGGATGCGTATCCGCAACCAAGTCTGTCACAAATACAGGAAGGCCTTGCGGGCAATCTCTGCCGCTGCACGGGATATGCCAGGATTGTGGCCGCGGTGCAGGCCTGCGCAGCGCTGACGGCAGCAAAGCAGAGGGGATAAGGAGCGCCATGCGGGCCGATGCAGCGATGTACGACCTGAGCGCGCAGCCGACGCTCGACGCAACCCTGAAGCTGCTGGCTGAGGGACGGCATACGCCCATCGCGGGAGGGACGGAGTTGATGGTCGCGTTCTCGGCTGGCCGGCTTCCGGCGCGGGCTCTGCTTTCGATCGCGCATCTGCGGGAGCTTCGCTTCATCCGCGTGCAGCCGGAGACGATCGTCATCGGCAGCGGCGCGACCTTCAGCGATCTGCGCCGCAACCCGACGATCGCCGAGGAGCTTCCGCTACTGGCGCTGGCTGCAAGCTGGACGGGATCGATTGCAAATCAGAGTCGCGGCACGCTGGGCGGCAACCTGGTCAATGCGTCGCCTGCGGCGGACTCCCCGCCGGCGCTGCTCTGTTATGAGGCTGAGGTGAAGCTGATCTCTGCCCGCGGCGAGCGGGTGATGCCCTACACGGCATTTCATCTTGCCTATAAAAAGACCGCGACCCGGCCTGAGGAGCTGTTGCATAGCATAACGATTCACCGCTCCTGGAGGAGGTATAAGAGCTATCTGCGCAAGGTGGGAACGCGCAACGCGCAGGCGATCTCCAAGGTGGCGCTGGCGGCTTTGATCGCCATGGAGGGCGAGACGATCCGCGATGTGCGTGTTGGCGCGGCCAGCCTGAGCGAGGTTCCGATGCGCTGTCGAGCCACAGAGCGCGTGTTGCAAGGACGCAGCATCACTCGCCAGACGATCGCCGAGGCGCGAGCTGCGCTGCTCTCGGAGGCCCGGCCTATCGACGACATCCGATCCACTGCCGCGTACCGCGCGGCTGTGGCGGCCAACCTGCTCGAAGAGGTGCTTGAGAGCCTGCGCTAAGGAAGGGTCCGCTGGAGCAGCCTTTGTGCGAGCTCAAGCTTCTCCTCCGTATCCACGTCCAGTTCCCCGTACGGCAGATCGATCGTCATTGCTTGCAGCAGCAGGTCGCGAGCGCCGGAGTCGCCTTGCAATGCCTGCAACGCGGCAAAGAAAGAGGCGGGAAAGTATGCTGGGACGCCCTTCCGGTCCGCATACGAGGAGGCGACGATCCTCTCCTCACCACCAGCTTCCGTAAGTTGACGCAGATGCCCGGCGCTGACAGCCGGCTGGTCGCAGGTCATGACAACGGCACCATGCGCTCGCATCCGGTCTGCGGCTTTGACGCCAGCTTGAATGGAGCTGCTCATGCCGTGCTCCCACTGCGGATTGAGGACGATGTTGCAGCAGGAGAGATTGCACGCAGAGGCGATCTGCTCCGCGTGACAGCCAAGGACCACGAACGGGGTACAGTCTGCCTCAACAGCAACCGCGACCGCACGATCCAGAAGCGTCTCGTCTCCCCAGCGTACAAGTTGCTTCGGCCGGCCGAGCCGCGTGGAGGCTCCGGCGGCAAGAATGATCGCGGCGACGGACCTTTTGTGGGCACTCATGAGAGCAGGTTCACTGCGCCTCAAGTGCGCACTGCAACTGTAGATAGCGGGAGGCGCCGCCCTTCTCCAACTGGAAGGTAATCTCCTCCGGCGTGAGTCGGCGTGAGTGGCCAAGACGCCCGTGGCAGAGCGCCTGAATCTCGCTGACGATGGAGAGCGCAATGGCCTCCGGGCCGTCGCCGCCAAGGTCCATCCCCACCGGCGCGAAGACGCCCGCACAGCAGTCGTCGAGGCTACGCCCAAGCTCCGCCGCGGCCTCGCTCAGCAGCAGGCTGCTGCGGTGACGCGAGCCGAGCAGGCCGAGGTATCGCGGCCCCAGCGGAAGTACGGACGCAAGCAACCTGCGATCCTGCTCGTAGCTGTGCGTCATCAGCACCACTGCGTCGTTCCGTGCAATTCCGAGCGCCCGCGCGGAGTCCAGCGTCAGCACCTTCTCCGCCTGCGGAAAACGTTCTGTGCGCGTCAACTGCGCACGACCTTCCGCCACAATCACCGTCCAGCCCAGCAGCGTTGCAAAGCGCACCAAGGGCTTGGCGTCATCGCCTGCTCCCAGGACAAACAGCCGCTGCGGGGATTGCAGGAGTTCCACGTAGCGGCCTTCGTACTCCCGTCCCGGCTCCAGCATGGAGGCGCACGCGATCTTCTCCGCGCTTAGGCTAGGACTCGCGAACACAACTTCCCCGGTCATAGCGAGGACCAGACGCCGAAGACCTCGGCCCTCGCCGGGAAGAAAGCTAATGACCCGGAACTCCTCACCCTGAAGCGAGGAAGCCATCGCCTGCAGCAAGGCCTCCGCCTCGGCGCTCTCCGCCGGCTCGAAGAGAAGCTCCACGGTTCCGCCGCAGCCCAGCCCAAACGGGATCTCCGCGGCGTCATCGAAGCTCATGGCATAGCGTTCAACCACAGCGCCGTCCCGCGCCATCCAGTCAGCTTTGCGAACGACCTCCGCCTCCAGACAGCCTCCGCTGATCGTTCCCGCATATGCGCCGCCCGCAGTAGTCAGCAGCCGCGCGCCGGGCTGCCGGTAGGACGAGCCCTCCGCGCGCCCCCGCGGAATGAGCGCGCGGGCGGTACTCAGTCGCCATGCCGCCACAATCTGCCTACGCTCCATCATGCTGGCTCCATCCCTGCAGCTATTCTCGTTTGAAAAGCTCCGCAGAGCTTGGATGCGCGAAGCGACCGGCTGGCTTCGCCCTTCGCCGCACGGATACGGCAAACTCTGGTAAACTCTGAAAGTTGTGATGCGAGCTTACAGACGTTCGCGCCTGCGTAGCAGGGTGAGCATCCATCTCGGCGGAGCCCGATCCGCGCAGAGCTTCCATCCTATGTCGGAATGTAGCGCAGCCTGGTAGCGCACCTGCTTCGGGAGCAGGGGGTCGAGAGTTCGAATCTCTCCATTCCGACCATTCTCCCGTTTGCACCCTGTTGAAGATGCTATCGAATGGCTTGCGCCATTGAATGTGGCACTTACGTTATCAACAGAGCAGTTCGAGGGGTTGCAATCTGAGCAATCTAGCTTTTCAGCCGAATTTGTGAAACATACGATGTGCGTTAGCGCGGCTGATGGTCGCACGTGTGTTCCTGTGTATGTACCTTTGTTAAGGGTCATAAGGATATACGTACCGGACACCTGCCGCTTCGGCGGCAGACCGGCTGCGCTCACCTTGGAAACAGCGGCGATTCATTCTTGATTGCGTGAGTGACCGCATAAGAAGGCGTCAAGCCAGGAGTGGCCCAAATTCGCGCATCGCAACAGCTTGATCTCTCTCGCCGGATCATTTAGAGAGCATGGAAAGATCGCGCAGAACTCCCGGACACTCCTGCTCTGACCATGTCCGATATCTGGGAAGGTCTTCCGAACCGCAGTTTAGCTGCCATGCATGACCCGTCACAGTACCGAAAGCAGCGCAGAAGAAGCAAACGCCTCCACAGCACCCATTCTGGGGTGGCGTGTCAGCCCTAACCCGATGCCGTAGGCAGCGAGCCTTTCTAACCGCGACCACAGCCCCCATGAACGCCACAGACGCAAGCAAGCCGCCCCAGAGGGACGGCCTGAAGGGGATACCTCTGTGCTGAAGGCTATCGTCGCTTCCGAAGCCCTAGCAGACGGTTCAAGCTAAAACCAGCCAACATGCCGACCAAGCCGTAGAGGACGAAGTTGCTGCCATACGCGATCAGCCCCACTGCGATTTTTGATCCGATGGTCTTGGGATCGATCAACTGCACGGGAGCCATGGGCCAGAGTGCTTCCACCAAGCCAGTGGAAACGGCATCGTGGCCAAGGCCAACAGCCAGAAGAAGGGCTGTCAGTACCCCGACTGCACCGCCCCCCAAGAACCAACGTCTCAGATGAGCGTCTCGCGGAACGTTCGCGTCGCTTTGGTCAAGAAGCATTGCTTGGCCCTCTCTGTCCCATTACTGATGCCCTGGGAGTACGGTGTACTGGTTGCTAAGCTGGTTCATCAGGTTGTTCGGATACGGCTGCATCGGACCAGTCTGGATGCCAGCGTCCTTCAAGACCTGCTGCGCCCACGTCGCACAGTCCAGCCCCAGCGCAGGGTTCAGAGAGTAGTTAGGTGGCGCAGCCGTCGATTGATTGATCGAGTTCTGGATCATCTGAGCCTGCATTCCAGTAACTGGGATCAGCGCAAAACTCCGTAGCTGTCCCGGTGTTCCTTTCGACGTAGATTCATTCTGGATACTTCCAGGAACCACAGCGTTCTTGGGGCCGAAGACCGCTGCACTGGTCAGGAAGTTTAAATCGCTACTTGGGTTCTGCCCCACCTGCTGTTGACCGGTAAGACCGAGGGTTATATGGCCGTAACGATTTAAGGACATGTTCAGCCAGCTATCCACGTAAACATTCGTGTCTTGGTAGGACGCATTGGTTACGTCTGTTCCATTGTTTGTGCCCGTGAGCTGGACGGTTCCGGCGTTCGCGTTGATGTTGGCATTGGTCATGCTCCCATCAACCCAATAGCCGCCATTCTGCCCGCATTCTGTGGAGTTGCTCTGTTGGTCTAAACCACCGTCTTCGATGGCCGTGCCCGCGTTGTTCAGATACGCGCAATCAAGCCCGGTTGGATCGGTATAAATGAGCGGGTTGTTCTGCGCATAAGCGTAGAGATTTAGGCTCTGCGGATTTGCCAATGAAGCGAAGACTAGCCCACTCGGGTCAGGACTCATGAACCTCCCGATGCTGGAGGCATAGTACCTAGCCCCGAAGTAGTCGTTGCCTGATTCTGAGTCTCTTTCTTTGCCGGTGAACTTGTACCGATTTGTGGTGGCTTGCGGGTTGATCTCGCCGCCAAAGGGCAGGAAGCGGCTCGACGACACCGGCCACCCCCCAGACGCAAACTCCATCTGCGCAGAGCCCAGGTGATCGCCTGTGTAGAAGAGCAGCGACCCCCCACTCACCGGGTCCGCGACCAACGACTCCTGCGGATTCTGCATACTGTGGGTCGGCGGCCAGACGCCGATCGGAATCGGCTGGCCGTTGAAGATCGTGTTGACCGTGCCGTCTTGCGAGATCAGTGACATATCCGCAAAGTCGATGGAGGACTGTCCCCGCGAGTCTTGATCGAGCCCAACCGTCAGATTCGCGATGCTCTGCCCCGCCAACGAGCTGAGGTCGATCACGCGAGAGTCCCACGCTGCGGTCACGCTCCCTTCGTTCGAGGGTGCGCCGTTCTGGTCGGAGATGGTCCAGGCGCTGTTGCCGCCCGCGGTGGTGAAGATGTCAACGCCACCCCGCGCCGTCGCACTCTGGTACTGCCGCCACGCAAGTTTGTCGCCAGACTTGATGGTGTAGCCCTGCAGCAGGCCGGTGTCGTACCACTGCCACTGGCCCGCCGAGGCGTAGGCAGAGATATTCAAATGCGGATCGTTCGCGCTTGCCTTTGCGATCTTTCTGCCGTTCGTATAGAGGTAATCGGTCCACGAGCCGTCCTGATCCCTCTCCGCAAACGGCTGACCTGCAAAGTCAACATACTCGGTGTATGTACCATCGGCGTTGCTCTTGCGCACACGGGCTCCATCGGCCCCGTAGACGTAAGACACGAAGGGTGAGGCCTGGCTATTGAGAGCCGCAATCTGGGTGATGCGGTTTTCCGCATCGTAGCTATATTGGCGAACCCCTCCATAGGCGTCAGAGTCGCAGAGCTGATTGCCTGCCGCGTCAAAGGCCTGAGGCACTGAGGAAGCACACGGGAGATTGTTGATACGGTTTGTCGCAGGATCAAACGTGGTGACGGGGTTCCCACCGGACAGCAGGCTCAGATTTCCAAAGGAGTCAATGGTGTATTGCTGAAGGACCGAACCGCCAAGGCTGAAGCTCGAGATCCGGTTGAGGGCGTCATAGGAAAAGTTCTGCCCGTTCGCGGCGTTCAAATCATCAGAAATCTGCAGCAGATTGCCGTTGTTACTCGCAGGACATGGTGATGGCTGACAAGAGCCTTGGATGAAGTCGGGACGAATCCCACATTGCGAGTAGCAACCGGTAGGAGTCCCACACTGAAAATAGCAATACGTATGAGACAGGAGTGTCTGACCCGCAAGAGGGCCCACGGGCGTTGAGGCGCTCATGCTTGCGATTTGCAGACGGTTATTCTCAGAAACTGTCTGCTGGACCCCGTTTCCAAGCGTTGTCACATTTGGGGAGCCGTCTGCATGGTAGAGAACAGATTGCATA
>CAXTRZ010000017.1:0-18967 GCA_964246715.1 uncultured Acidobacteriaceae bacterium
CCATTTAGGTGTCGATACACGAAAGTGTGGTGAATGCCGCAATCCTGCGCCCAGGCATGGCTGCTTTTGCCGGTTTCCGTTATCACTTCCTGCAAGGTCATGCGGCAACATACTGCCGCGCGCCACTTTTCTCAAGTGCGCAATTTTCTTCTTGACTGCACAACTCAGCGCGCCTAGGTTACGCCATCCACAACGGAAGGCGGCCCATGTTCGACACTCCTCAGCACAGAGACTTCCTCGAGGAATGCCGCTTGGGCATGATCGAGCATCGCGCTCGTGAGGCACTGCCCACACTTTCGAACTCGCCATACCTCGACAAGCCGCATGTGACCTATGCCGAGTACCTCGCGCGGAAGTCTGCCCAGACCCCGGTGCATAGGAACGTCCAATGACCGCCGAGACCGAGAATGCGCGCGTCGAGGCGATTGCGCTGCTGATTGATGCCGGCAGCGCTCTTGCGAACCTAGCTGGCATGACAGATTTGGCGGGATGCCAGCCCGACCCGGCGATGCGAAAGAAAATCGCTGACTGGGATCGGCTCTTGCCGAATGCCATAGCCTCCCACGCCGCCCTACAGACACTCTTGGACGAGACGCAGGCCGCGCAGCTTCGCAACACCGAGGCGATGTCTGAGCAACTTCTGACTATTGGCAGTCTGCGGCAGGAGAACGCCGCCCTACAGGCCGAGTGTGCGGAACAGGACATAGTGGTAAATGACCTGCGCGACGCGTTGGCATTCTATGATCACGTCAAAGCATCGTCGCTTGATGAGAAGATCGCTGTCGGTCAGGACCATTACGACTGGGTTTTTAGCGCCGCCTGCAAGGTGGTCGCCCGCCAAGCCCTCGCCGCGCAGACGGTGGAACTGCGGCCCATGTCCAGCGCGCCCAAAGACGGTTCTCCGTTCAACGTGCGTGTCATCCACACCCACCGCTGGCTCCCATACAAGGCCAACTCGCAGCAGTACAAAAACGGTCAGCGAGGTAGGTGGCAGAGAGCAACTGAATACGGCTGGGAAAACTGCAAGCAACCGGATGCTGATGGGTGGCAGCCGCTGAAGCAAGCGCAGCCGGTGGAGGTGAGCGATGGCTGAAACCAAGTTCACGCCGGGACCGTGGAAAGCTCATCACGGCTGGGAGCATGACGTGAGTGATGAAACGACGCGCCTGCACCCTAACTGGTGCCAAATCACAGGCGGGGATTATGCAGACAATAGCCACATATCCATCACCGGCCATTTCGGAATGGCCAACGCGCACCTGATCGCTGCAGCGCCTCGTCTTTATGAGGTTCTAGTAAGCGTTCGGCCTATCATTATGCGGGCAATTACTGCCAATGGAATGTCAGAACAGGACGCTATCGAAAGCACTTGGCTAGGTCATTTAGATGCTGTCTTAGCCAAAGCCCGAGGTGAAGCATGAACCGCGCCGCCTTCCTGACCTACACGGCAGCAATGCTGGCGCCGGCGTTAGCTTTCCTTCTGTGGAGCGCAATGCAATGACGCCTGAACCGATCCGCAGCACTCTACCGCTGCACCTGATCAACGACGGCGGCGCGTTCGACCCCGAGCGACACCCCCATCTGCGCAAGGACACGGACTGCACCGCCTTTTGGTGGGAGATGTTCTGGTTCCGCATGAAGCAAATCACTGACACAAATTCGAGACTCCTATGATCGCCATGGCTACAGACGACCGTACCCAGTTCATCGGCTCCAGCGACGTGGCCGCGCTGTTCGACGCGCACCCGTTCATGTCCAGGTGGGAGCTATGGCAGACGAAGAAAGGAAACCTGCCCCCGCCGAGCCTGGATGACGTGGAGCGGGTGCAGTGGGGCGTGCGCCTGGAAGACGCGATCGCGCACGGCCTGGCGGACCAGTTCGACTGGACCGTAGAGCGACATGGCGTGAGCATGGCGCACCCGACGGTCAAAGGGATGCAGGCCAAGCCGGACTACCAGATCGTCGAGAGCGGTAACCGTGGTCACGGCATTCTCGAGGTCAAGAACGTCGATTGGCTTCAGCACAAGCGCTGGGACGGCGACGAACCGCCGCTGGGCTACATCATCCAGCTTCAACATCAGCTCGCCTGCACCGGCCTGAAGTGGGGCCGAGTCGGCTATCTGATCGGCGGTAACGAGTCCGGCTTCAACGAATACGAGGCCCGGCCAGCGATCGTCGGTGAGATCGAGAGGCGCGTGACCGACTTCTGGGAGTCGATCCGTCTCAACAAGCCGCCGCCAATCGACTTCGCTGAAGATGCCGCACTCGTGGCGAAGGTCTACAACGAAGTCCACGATGGCACCCAGGCGGACATGACGGACAATGGGCGTCTGCTCGAGCTTTGCCGGGAGTACCAGGACTGGAGTGATGAAGCCAAGGCGGCCGATACGACTGCCAAGGCGCTCAAGGCCGAAATCCTCAGCATCGTTCAGGAAACGGAACTCGTCACCTGCGGCCAGTTTCGCTTGAAGTCGTGGACAGTCGACGCGAGTCCAGACAAGATCATCACCGCCAAAGACGTCGGCAAGGTCATTAAAGGCCGCGCTGGCTACAGGCAACTGAAACTCACGGAGAAGGAAACGAAGGAATGACCGGCACCGCCATCGCTACCATCAAGGATGCCAACAAGGTGCTAGAGGTCATGAAGCCTCAGCTCGCCCTGGCTGTACCCGCGCACGTCAGCGTTGATCGTCTTTGCCGCGTCATCTTGAACGCGCTCCAGACCACACCTGCACTGCTTAATTGCGACCGAAACAGCTTCATGAAGGCTGCGATGACCGTCGCCGTTCTCGGCCTAGAACCGGAAGGCGTTCTCGGCCAAGCGTATCTCGTCCCTTACAAGGGCCAGGTGCAGGCGCAGATCGGTTACAAGGGCCTCATCCGTCTGGCTAGGAACAGTGGCGAAGTCTCGACGCTGGTCGCGCATGAGGTCTGCGCGAACGATCACTTCGACTACGAGTGGGGTTTGAACGAACGCCTCGAACACAAGCCAGCCGAGGGTGACCGCGGCGAGCTGACGCACGTTTATGCGGTGGCCAAGTTCAAAGATGGCTCGCACCACTTCGAGGTGATGAGCAAGGCCGAAGTCGAAAAGATCAGGCTCGCCAGTCCGTCCGCCCAGTCGACTTTCTCTCCCTGGAACTCGCACTATGCGGAAATGGCGAAGAAAACGGCCATCCGCCGCATTGCGAAATATCTTCCCCTGTCGATCCAGCGCGCCACCGCCATCAACGCCGCCTTCGAGAACGGGAAGATTGCCAACATCGCGCCCGAGACCGACATCATCGACATCGAGGCAGACGAGGTGCAAGCCGATGCGCCTGCCACCGCCGACGCGAAGCCCGCAAGCAAGCTAGACGCGCTGGAGGCTGGCCTGAAGCCCGGCGAAACGGTAGACAACGAGACCGGCGAAATCTCCCCAGGTGACACACCAACCAAGGCTGACGCCGCCGCGAAGAAGACGGCCGCTTGATCAGCCCTGCCCACTAACCGCAAGGAATTCACATGCCCAACATCGACCCTAGCCTTCAGCGATTCAACACGCTCATCCCCCAGCTTGAGACAGGCAGGCTCAACGACGAGCTGACCGAAGCCATCCAGCGCTGCACATCCGAGATTTCGGACGCCTGCGCCGATCGTGGTGTCAAGCACAAGGCCAGCCTGACTCTCACGCTCACCTTCACGATGGATGCGAAGGACAAGCTGGTCGAGATTGAAGCTGCCCTCACGGAGAAGCTGCCGAAGGCGCCGCGCGGCCGTGCCGGCATCTACTTCCTCGATGCGCACAACAAACTGACCAAGGAGAACCCGAGGCAGATGCAGATGTTCGATGAAGTGGCCGAGCGCCGCCGCGAACGCGCAGACATCGCGTAATCACTTCGCTAAAACCTTAACGAAAGACACTATGATGACCGACAGCATTGACTTCCCGGAATTTGCCGAGACGATCCGTAGAAACATGGAGCCCAGGTCGATCCAAACGGCGCGAGGCTCGTTCGATCATGCTGAAATCGCGGTCGTGCCATATGGGATGAATGCGGTCAGCCTCAAACCCTTCCTAGACGAGTACCGTACCAAGCCGGACCGCCGCACAGGAACGGCTACTGTAGATACCCTCGGCTCGTTCATGGACCTGGCAAACCGTTTCAAGAACGACGACTCAGCCGTGTTTGCGCGTGCGCAGGTGACGGAAAATGCCATCTCCGCTTCGCTCACAGCCATCTTCAACTATCACCCTGCAAACGGTGAAAACACCGATGCTCAATTTTCGGATCACCGCGCGCTCTACAGCTTTCCGACCAGCAAGGATTTCAAGTTCTGGCTGAACGGCAATCGCAAGCCAATGGGGCAGCTGGAATTCGCGCTGCTGCTGGAGGAGCGGCTGATGGATATGTCTGCGGTGACGGACGCAGACCGCGCAGCGATAGAGGGCCTAAAACCGACCTTCGCCGACCCGCTGACGATTCTCGAACTGTCGCGCGATCTTGAAATCTATTCCGACGAGACCTTCAAGTCGAAAGGCAAGCTGTCGAGCGGCGAAACCGAGATGAAGTTCACCTCGGAGCACAAGGACGCGACCGGCAAGCCGGTCACGATCCCGGATTTCTTCGTAATCCAGCTGCCGCTGTTCGAGGGCGGCGATCCGCAGAGGCTTCTGGTGCGTCTACGCTATCGGTTGAAAGACGCCGCCGTGGTCTGGTTCTACGAACTGTACAGGGTCGATCAGGCCCTGGAGACAGCGTTCGCAGACGCCTGCGAGCACGTAAAGACCCTCACCGATCTGCCGGTCTACTTTGGCGCTCCCGAAGCAGTGCGCTAAAGCCATGGACGCCCGCGAACGACATTTGCGCCGCCTGGCGCAGAGGGCTGCATTCTCCAGCAGGGACCGGAAGCGCGCCCTGCTGGCGATCCTCTATGCCGAACGGCACAAGGACTTGCGGGAGTTCGTCGCGCGCGGACCCGTGCAGAAGGAGCCACCGCCGCAGATGGAGCTGCCTTTATCCAAGGCAGATTGCGGCCGTTCCCGGTTGCGTGACTCCGATCGGAGGAGCGTGCTCAGGTCCCAGGATCATCTTGCTTGAATCTTTTTACGGCCAGTACGAACTTGCCGCCGTAACTGGTGAGCGTAAACGCGCGCTTCGTGGTCGGATCCTGTGTCTTCGTGACTAGGCCGTGAGAATTCGGCTGGTTGTCTTCCAGAAGTGCACCTTGCTCGTCCACGCGTACAGTTTCGAGAAGTCCCAGTCTCCTCAGATTGAAGCAAATCTCGTTAAACTTCCGCCACGCCGCAGAACGCAGATCCGCCTGGCCGTTTGCTTGATCCGTGGGTTCGGCCATACTCCAATAACGATTCCACAGTTCGAACTTCGTGATCTGCCCTACAAAAACGTCGATCCAAAAGGCATCGAGGAAACGGACCTCGCTGACCGTCAGCTGAGCAAGAGTCTGTCCAAACGACGGCAGCAAATCCGAATCCGCACTGGAGCTGGCCTCTAGCAAACAAGCCCATTTCTCTTGCAGCTCCGAGTCCGATACCAGCGATGCGGTAGGTAGGAGCGGTAGGATGCGCTTGAACTCATCTTCGCTGACTGCCTTGCCTTTGCGGTCCTCCGCCCACCGCTTGAAGATGCGGGCCATGTTGTCTGTCGCATAGAAGTGGGCAACGCTCGCGATCTGGCCCATGAGGTCGCCCAGCTCTGTAGCCGCCGGCCCAAGCAGGCTGACAGCGACCTTCGAGTCAACGACTTTGCCGACGCTACCCGAGATGCTGCCGGTGATGATGTCCTTCGCTAGTTCGTTCGGATCGTCCATGGGCCTTAGCCGCAATCAGAGTTCAGAGGCAGGAGCTCCCTGCGCGCTTGCATCTACTCTTCCTTCTTATCCTTCGAGTCCCCGGAAAGCTTGGTGATCACCTTCAGCAGAGAAGCGAGATCGATCGTGTCGCTAGCATGCTTCTCGACTTCCTTCACCTGAGCTTTCCCGTTGCGATCTTGTTGTGCCAGTTGGCGAATGACGAACGACGCCGTTTTGGTCTTCTTTTCTCCCTGGGCCGCTATCCAAGCAATTTGCCAAGCGGTCGCGCTGGTTCGCTCATTTTGGTAATACTTGATCTCTTCCAGATTGGCTTTGTACAAGTTCAGGAAGAAGTAGGCAAAGGCTTCAATCAGCGCGACTGTCGTGATTCTGGGAAGATAGTGACTCAGAACAGATGGTATGTCCTTATATTCGGGCTGGTGGTTGACCAAGTAAAGTAGAACACCAATTCCAATCACTGTTATCGCTACACCGAAGACAAGATTTACGTTGCTTCTCTTGCTGAGGTTTTCTATTTCTCTGCGAGCTCGGCGCTGTATGTCCTCAAACCTAAGGTCGATTACCTCTCGGTCAGAAAGGCCTTTTGCTGGACTGACCTCTTCTTGCAGCTCCTCTAGGGCATGCTCGATTACAACCCGAACGTCAGCCTCTCTTTGACCGTCGTCCTCCGCATTTTTCCTCTCAGCTATTTGCGTCGACTTTGGGTCCAGACCGCGTTCTGGCTCAGACCGGAGATAGGACAGAAGAAGAACTGATGCGCCGAGAAGCCCAAGCACATTTGGCAAACTGCGCGTTAGAGTTAGTGCGAAGAAGTCCTTTGCAGAAACGAAATACAAAAAGTTAAAGACGTATTTCTCGTTGATATAGAAGAAGATAGCCAAGATCAGGAGGGCAGCGCCAGCCGCGATGAGTCGCTTGCGCTGACCCTTCGGATCGCTGTTGTCCGCTCCAAACATATTGCACCCCTGCTCAACTTTGGTGCGAATCAGCTTATCATCGTTCCGCTGCCACAGATCATTCTTGATCCATGAACCAGATCCGGTGTATGTCCGATTCAAGGGCTGACAACATCTAGTCGGCCACGATCGGAGTCCACACGATCAATGGGCAAGAAGCGCAAGCCGAGGAATGGTGGCCGTCCAAAGAAGGAGGGCGCCCGCGAACCGAACGGCCGCCTTCAACGAAACGTCACCGATCGCGGAACAGAGGAATCCAAGCACCGCAAGCTGTCTATCATGCGGACGACCAGCTTCGAACTGACACCGCTCGGCATCCTCGCTGGCCATGGCCTCATCACCGAGGACATGTACCGCGCCGCCGACCAGTACCGGACCCTGTTCTTCTCCGGCCATCCCGACTCTGACAGGCCCGTCGCCCCGTTGCCATTCCTAGCCAAACTCCCCAGCGCCGTCTCCGACCTCGACGCGCCGCACGGCAAAGTCGATGAGCTCTACCTCCGCAAACGCTTCAACGATCTTCGCGACAAGCTAACCGCCGACCAGCAGGAGATCGTTCACACCATGGCGATCTACGGCGAGTGGCCGTCCATCATCGAAAGGCACGCCCACGAGATCGTCGCGCATCGCCTGCGCTGGGACGACCAGGCCGGCCTCACTCACGGCGCACCGCCATCGATCACACTCAAGAAAGCCATGGCCGCCATCCGCGATGCGCTCGAAGCACTGGCAGAACCGAAGCGGCGTTCACCTGTTGTTAGCGATAAAGTTGTTGAGCCCCGCCTCAAACTCGTGTAAATGTCCGAAACAGTTGGATCGGAATTGCGCCTGCGATGAGCCACTCACTTGAAGAACTGTTTGAGCGAGCTCGACAAGCCCATCTCGCTATGTCGCACCTACTCACATCGCGCATGTTTTTCGAGACCTCACGAGGCCCAATCTTTCACAGTCTCGAAAGCAACATTGCCTTTCGCCGCTTCAGGCTTCTTGCTTCTGTTACAGAGGGCGAGATCAGTGATCGCATCGCCATGATGCCGCCGATTGAATTGCCCGAGTTTGCCAAAGAAAGATCTGCTGACGCCGTGAAGCGACAGGACAAAGCTGATAGCGCCACCGATGCTGATTGAGCTCTGAATGTCACGCGCACGCGCGCAATATCGCTCCACTAACTAACAGCGGTCTCTACACGTGCCCTACGCCCCTTTTCCCTGGACACCGGAGCTCGAAGACGAGATATGCGACCTGATCGCATCCGGTCAGTCCATGAGGGATGTCTGCAAGCTGAAGGGGATGCCTTCGGAAGCTGGTCTGTATAGCCGTATGGCGCGGGATGAGGCGTTCGCCGCGAAGGTCACCAAGGCACGCGTAGCTCAACAGGAACACGAAGTTGAAGCCTGCATCCACATTGCGGACGACGCGACACCCGAGGATGTTCAGGTCGCGAAGCTTCGTATCTGGGCAAGGCAGTGGCGCGCTGCAAAGCTTGCGCCGAAGAAATACGGCGATAAGATCGCCGCCGAAATCACCGGTGCCGATGGCGCTCCTCTCCTTCCTCCGACGATAGCTGTCACCTTTGTCCGCCCCAGCAGTCCAGGCGAACCTTCCGGAGAAGCTTGAGCCTCTCTTTCAGCCGTACCGCTACAAGGTTTTGTACGGCGGGCGGGGCAGTGGCAAGTCTGTCGGGATAGCTCGGGTTTTACTGATCCAGGCTGCGCTGGAGAAGCACCGCATTCTCTGCGCTCGCGAGCTGCAAGTGTCCATGCGGGACAGCGTTCACAAGCTGCTCGCTGACCAGATCGACGCTCTTGGTCTGGCGGGCTTCTACGAAGTTCAGCAAGCGGTGATCCTTGGCGCGAACGGCAGCGAGTTCATCTTCAAGGGACTTCGACACAACATCTCGGAGATCAAGAGCACGCAGGGCGTCACGAAGTGCTGGGTCGAGGAAGCGCAGACCGTCTCGAAGGCAAGCTGGGACACGCTGATCCCAACTATTCGCGAGCCGAACAGCGAAATCTACATCAGCTTCAATCCTGACCTGCCGGAAGATGCGACCTACCGCGACTTCGTAGCTTTTCCAAAACGCAATTCGGCGGTCATCAAGCTCAACTGGAGCGATAACCCTTTTTTCCCGGATGTTCTTCGGGATGAGATGGAGGATCTCAGAGAGCGCGATCACAATGCGTGGCTGAATGTATGGCAGGGTGAATGCCGCAGCCAGGTAGACAATCCGCTCTGGACGAAGGAAACGATCGAAGGATGCCGCCTGCCGGCTTGGAGTACGGAAGATGAGCGGCAAGTTCTTATCGGCACGTTCCGCCGCATTGTTGTTGCCGTCGATCCTTCGGGGTGTTCCGGCCGGGATGATGAGCGCAGCGATGAAATCGGCATATCCGTTGCCGGCGTCGGCCACGATGGCATCGGGCGGGTGCTGGCCGACCTCTCCGGTCGCTATTCGCCACATGGTTGGGCTCAGATTGTCTGCGCTGCTTACCGGGACTGGAAGGCCGACCGGGTCATAGCCGAGAAGAACTTCGGCGGCGCGATGGTGGAGTCTACGATCCGCTCTGCCGACGCCAATGTGCCAGTGAGCATGGTCGATGCGTCACGCGGCAAGAAGGTTCGGGCGGAACCGGTTGCGGCCCTTTATGAGCAAGGCAAGGTGAAGCACGTTGGCTTCCTGCCGGACCTTGAGCGGCAGCTATTGCAGTTCAGCACGAGCGGCTACAAGGGCGCGCGATCGCCGGACAGGGCGGATGCGCTGGTACACGGGATCACCGCGCTGATGCTTGAGGAATCCACCACCGGCGTTCTCGACTTCTACCGCGAGCGTGTGAACGAAAAGCGCCTGCGCGAGGCGGAAACATTTCTCAAGGCGCGCAGCTATCTCGACCACGAGGGAAACATCACGGCGCACGGACGGCAGGCGCTGACCAGCAACAACGGCAGGGATTGGGAACGCGGTGCCTGGGAACTGCTTCAAGAACGCGGCCAAGCATAAGGACTGTGGTGCATGGCCTCTCGTAAGAAACCACTTTCGGTCGGCGGGATCGTGAGCCAGGATGGCAAGGCCACGGCGATTGCGCCGTCTCTCGTTCGACGAGTTACACAAGGTATTCGATACGCGGTGACGGGTGTCGGGCCTAACGACTGGTTCGGGCCGCAGCAGCCGCTTCAACCAGTCGCACAGGAGCAGGCCGAGGGTCGTGTTCTGGACTATCGGTCCGGTTACAACACGCTCCAGAGGCCACGGGAAGAGACCGAGTCCGGGATCACGTTCCATCAGCTCCGCGCGCTGTCTGAAACCTGCAACTTCCTTCGGCTCGTGATCGAGACCCGCAAGGACCAGATGGAGAAGTTGACCTGGGCTATCCAGCCGAGGTTGAAGGTTGGACAGAAGCCGAGCGACATCCGCACGAGCCGACTGAAAGACAAGCGCATCGAGCAGATCGAGGCGTTTCTTCACAAGCCCGACGCTCATAACAACTGGACGACCTGGCTGCGCCAGCTTGTCGAGGAAGTCCTGGTCACTGATGCGGTGACGATCTACCGCCGGCGCAACAAGGGTGGCGATCTCTATGCCCTCCAGCAGCTCGACGGCGCGACCATCAAGCGCATCATCGACGACCAAGGTTTGACCCCCGCGCCGCCCGATGTTGCGTATCAGCAGATTCTTCACGGGGTAACGGCAGTCGATTACACGGCAGATCAGTTGCTGTACCTGCCGCGCAACCGGCGCATTCACCGGCTGTACGGATACTCGCCGGTCGAGCAAGTCGTGATGACGGTGAACATCGCGCTGCGGCGCACGATGGCGCAGCTGAACTATTTCACCGAGGGCAACATTCCGGAGGCGTTGATCAGCGTGCCGCCGACATGGACTCCGGCGCAGGTGATGGAAATGCAGCAGAGCTTCGACGAGATGCTGCGCGGCAACCTGGCCGAACGCAGCGGGGCGAAGTTCGTGCCTGGCGGTCTCGGCGTGCAGTTCATGAAAGAGGCCCTGCTCAAGGACGACTTCGACGAGTGGCTGGTCCGCATCGTCTGTTACGCGTTCTCGGTGTCGCCGACACCGTTCACGAAGCAGACCAACCGCGCGACAGCGGAGAGTGTTCATTCCGCTGCGTTGCAGGAGGGTTTGTTCCCGCTGCAGAACTGGGTGAAGGGCCTGGTCGATCGCGTTCTGGCGGAAGATTTCGAGGCGCCGGACCTGGAGTTCTCGTGGAACGACGATCCCGCGATGGACCCGAAAGACGCAATGGCGATCAACACGGGTTATGTCGCCGCAGGGCTCAAGACAAGGAACGAGGTGCGTTCTGAGCTTGGCCTCGATCCAGTCGCGGACGGCGATGAAATCACGATCACGGCTGGAAACACGGTCACCCGGCTTTCCGATGCGTTGACCTCCAACCAACCCACGCCAGCGCAACCGAACACCGACCCACAAGAGATAGGCGCGGAACAGAGTCCGGATCAGCCGGGAGAAAAGCCGGAAGCGAAACCCGTCAAGAAGGCTGACGATACCGCCGGCGATGACCCCGACCCGACCGCGCCACAATACGACAAGAGCGAAGAAGAGATGGCTGCCATTCTGGCGGCCTTCCTTGCACGTATTCGCGAGCTGATGGCCGCAAAGGTCGGAGCCGCCGAGCCGAAGTTTAGCGATGTCGTGGATGAGATTGCCGCGGCCGAAAAGGCTGGCGTGTTCGACATGGATCAGCTTTACGCGCCTGTTCAAGCAGCGCTGGAGAAGCGGGCTGCCGAGGCTGGTCAGAACGAAGTCAGGCGCTTACTGCTTCCGACGGATGAACGCGGTCCTCCAGCTGACGATGGCGGGCAAGCGCCCGTGCCAGGAACTGCGGACCCCGCTGAAGCTATTAAGCCTGCGCCGACGGTTAGCGAGGTTGCTGCCGAGGCGACGAAGTACGTCAACCAGGACGCCATTGATTACGCGCAGACCCGCGCCGCCGAGATGATCGGCAAGAAGGTCGTGGACGGCAAGCTCGTCGACAATCCTGATGCGAAGTGGGCTATCTCGGACACGACCCGCGACGGCATTCGTCAGCTGGTGGTCGATGCCGAGAAGCAGGGCCAGTCGGTCCAGCAGCTCGCCGCCGCTATTCGCAAGTCGGCGCTGTTCAGTCCCGAACGGGCTAAGCGCATCGCGCAGTGGGAGCTTAGCTACGCCGACAACAATGGCAGGCTGATTGCCTGGAAGCGATCCGGTCTTGTAGCAGGAAAGCGCTCCATTCTTGGTTCGGAACACAAGATTTGTGACGAGTGCGACGCCAACGTGAAGGCTGGCGTGATCGGGCTGGATGAGACGTTTCCGAGCGGACACCAGTGCGCACCCTATCACCCGTCCTGCCCATGCACGACTGCACCAGTGCTGAAGACATGACAACGTCCTACCCCGTCCTCTGAAGGAACAGTTTCACATGAAGCTTTTCGTACCCTTCGACCTGTCCAAGGCCGATGATGAGCAGCGCATTGTCGAAGGCTATGCCTCGACGGAAGCGCTCGACAGCCAGAACGAGATCGTTAAGCGCGAAGCTCTGGAGCGCGCGCTACCGGACTGGCTGAAGTTCGGAAACATCCGCGAGATGCACCAGCCCAGCGCCGTTGGCGTTGCGGTCACGGCGGAGCATGACGACAAGGGGCTTAAGCTCTGCGCGAAGATCGTCGACCCGCTGGCGTGGGAGAAGGTCAAAGCGGGCGTCTACAAGGGCTTCTCGATCGGCGGTCGCGTTACAAACCGCGATAAGGCCAACAAGTCACTGATCACGGGCCTGCACCTCACCGAGATCAGTCTGGTCGATCGGCCAGCTAATCCAGAAGCTTTGTTCGATGTCTGGAAGGCGGACGGCATGCAGGCCGGCGCCGACGACGTAAGCAAAGGCATGATGGCGGTCGGCATGCTGGCCAACATCGTCGAGCAAGTGCGCTGCCTGTCAGAGAAGAGCAAGATCGAGGAAGCCAAGGAAGGCGACACAGACTCAATCGTGCCGGGTGAACTGAACGATGCTCTCGCTCAGCTCATGCAGACCCTCAACGACATGGTTGCAGAAGAGACCTCCGAGATCGCCGACGGAACGGCTCTTGAGTGTAACGATCCTTTCGGTATGCCGCTGTATCTCGGCGCGACGAACGTCGATGTCGAAAAGAAGGATTACTCCGAAGCCGATCGCAAGGACATGGTCTCGGACGGCCGCGCGATGGACGATGGTTCGTTCCCGATTGCAAACAAGGAAGACCTCGAGAACGCCATCAAGGCTGTTGGCCGCGCGAAGGACAAGGCGAAAGCTCGTGCGCACATCGAGCAGCGGGCAAAGCAGCTTGGGCTGGACGATCTCATCCCGTCAAGCTGGGCAGACAAGGCCGACGTCGATGCAGACCTTGAGAAAAAGGGGCGTCGCAACAGCAAGTCCGATCAGGCCAAGCTGGACGACGCTCACGATGCGATTGTAGCCGCCGGCGCGACTTGTGCCGCAACGAAGCATGAGGAGCCTTCCGACCTAGCCAAGGCCAACGCTGACCTTGTGACCGAGCTGGCGAAGGCGCAGACGCAGGCTTCCGCCATGGAGATCTCGGTCGCCGCGGCGAACACGGAGCGTGATAACGCTACGGCGATGCTCGGCGAACTCACCAAGGCGCATTCCCTCCTTACAGACCAGCGCAATGATCTCTCGCAGCGTCACGAGGAACTGACCGTGGCGAAAGCCGCTGTAGATGAAGAGAACGCTGCGCTCAAAGCTGAAGTGGAAAAGCTCAAAGCCCAACCGGGGCCGATGAAGGGCAAAGTGCTTGCCGTGGCCAAGGGCGACGACATCGCCCAGGTGACCGCCGCTTCGAGCCCGAAACTTCCCTCTGCAAACTCTCCTCCGAAGAACCGCCCACCCCAGTGGTTCGGTACAAGACCTTCCGGAGACCCGCTAACGGCTAGCTGACAAGAGCCGAATCCCGCAACACCCAAGACCGCCACGCCACACAAGCCCGCCAGAGAGCGGGCTTTTTCCATGGAGACCTGACAGATGAATCCGAGCACGCTTACACAGGAGAGCCTTGACCTTTTCAAGGGCATCTGGAGCAACCCCATCGACGGGCAGGCGCCGGACGCGCCGCTTGCGAAGTCGTTCACGCAGGCAAGCGGCCTAGTCGCTTACGACCTGCAGCCCAAGGCTCTACAGCTCTATCCGGTCATCACGCCGCTGCGTAACAGCATTCCGCGCGTGACGAATGGCGTTGGTACCGGCACCCACTGGAATGCCATCACCGGGATCAACACCGGCAACATGTCGATCGGTATCTCGGAAGGGAACCGGGGCGGCATTCCGACGACCAGCTTCGCGCAGTACAACGCGACCTACAAATCGTTCGGCATGGAAGACAACGTGACCTTCGAGGCCGATTACGCCTCGCAGGGCTACGACGACGTAAAGGCATTGGCTGTGGAAGGCCTGCTGCGCGGCGTGATGATCAGCGAGGAAAGCCTCATCATTGGCGGCAATGCCAGTGTCGCCCTGGGCGTCACGCCGACTCCGTCTCTTGTCGCCTCTGGCAGCGGAAGCGCGCTGACGGCGTCCGCCTACACGGTCCAGGTTGCAGCACTGACCCATCGCGGCTTTGCGGCTTCCTCTGTGACCGGCGGTGTGCCCGGTACGGTCACTCGCACCAACGCCGATGGCTCGACCGACACCTACGGCGGCGGCGCGGCGCAGATTTCTGCTGCTGCCACTCTCACCCCCTCCGCTGGTAACAACATCACCGCAACCTGCGCTGCGGTTCCCGGCGCCGTGGCTTATGCCTGGTTCTGGGGTACGGCCGGAACGGCGGTGCTGGGTGCGGTCACGACCACGAACCAGGTCGTCATCTCCGCAGCCGCGACCGGCTCTCAGCTCGCCTCGACGCTGGGCACCGACAACTCCACCAACGCGCTGGCCTTCGACGGCCTGATCAGCCAGATTTGCAAATCCGGCAGCGGCGCATACTACAACGCCCTGGCCGCCGGCAGCACGCTGACCTCAGATGGCGCGGGTGGGGTGGTCGAGATCAACAACGCGTTGGAGTCCTTCTGGGACAACTACCGCCTGTCGCCTGATCTCCTGCTGGTCAACAGCCAGGAACTGAAAAACATCACCAAGAAGGTGATCGCGAACGGTGGCGCTCCGCTCTTCCGCTTCAACGAGAACGGAGGCGGCAACTCATTGACCGCCGGTGGAGTGGTCAAGAGCTACTTCAACCCGTTCAGCATGAGCGGCGGGTCGGAGATCGAGGTGATGCTTCACCCGAACGTCCCGGCAGGCACGATCATCTTCATCACGAAAGAGATCCCTTACCCGCTGAGCAACGTGCAGAATGTGCTTCAGATGAAGCTGCGCCGCGACTACTACCAGATCGAGTGGCCGATACGGACCCGTCGCTACGAGTACGGCGTGTACTTCGATGGCACGTTGCAGAACTATTTTCCGCCTGCGTTCGGGATGATCACGAACATTAGCAACGGCTAATTGTTTGTATGGACAGGTCGACCGGAGGAGCCCATCCTCCGGTCTGCTTTCTTCATCACCCCAACTACAAGGTAACGAACCATGACCAAGTACAACGCCCACAAGAACGATGAGCCGATCACTGCCGTGACGCTGGATGGCAAAGAGTACAAGGCTAAGGACGGCATCATCGAAGTGCCGGACGAGCATGACGCGGCTCACAAGGCGGCGCTGGCGAGTGGCTTGACCATTCACCACGAAAAGCATGCGGGTGTAGAGAAGGCACACAACGGTGCCGAGACTGCCTCAGAAAAGCCCGGTAAGAGCCATCGCTGATGAATGCATTGGACTTCGGAGGCCCGAAGGGGGCAAAGAAGCTAAGCGAGGAATTGCGACGACTGGCAGACCTATCGGATTCCAGCGTCGCGATTCTCCACTCCGTTCACACGGACAGCAATGTGAGCGTCGAGGACTGGCCGGAGGTGAACGTTCGAATCTCCTATCGACTCACGCAGCCGTTCGGTATTTCGAAACTTGAAGAATAGAGATGACCGTCGCACCCGGGCCCAATGACCTAGCCGTGGTTTCGGATGCGCAGCTCTACCTCGGTGTTCTCGCTCCGCAAGATCCCGACCTGCTCCAGACACTCATAACGGCGGCCTCGACCTTTATCCAGTCGATCCTCGGCTACAACATCGCCCCCGCAAGCTACACCGAGACACGCAACGGTCATGGGCGTCTCTCAATGGCCCTTCGCTACCGTCCGATTATTTCGGTTGAGTCGCTGACGATTGGCACGATTGCCCAGGTTCCTTCTCCGGGCTACGGACAAACCGGCTACAGCTTCGACGCCAACCGGCTCTACCTTACAAATGGCAATTTCCATTTCGGTCAACGCAATATCAACGTCACGTACACCGCAGGGTATGCCACGACACCAGCCGATCTGAAGCAGGCCTGCGTGGAGCTTGTGGCGCTGAAGTACGCGCTCCGTCAGAAGGCGGGGCTTGTCTCCGAAAGCGCGATGCAGCAGGTGACCGCATATTCACAACGCGACATGCCCGCCAGCGTTGCGACAGCGATACAGCCCTATAAGACCGTCTTCCTGACGTGATCACCGTCGAGATCATCAATGGGGAACGCGTAGCCGCCAGGCTGGCCGGTGCGACGCTTCGCATTAGAGATGCTCTGAGCGCCGCGATTCTGGCCTCAGTCATCGACATGGAAGCACAGGTTAAGGAGAAACTGTCCGGGCCCGTGCTTCGGAACCGAACCGGCCGGCTGCGCAACTCCGTCGTCAGCACCCTTACCGACGACCAGACGACGATCACGGGGACAGTATCGGCAAAAACGTCCTATGCGGCCATCCAGGAATACGGCGGCACGACGCGGGCGCACCTCATACAGGCTCGTGATGCGCAGGCGTTGGCCTTCGCCATGGGCGGCAAGATGGTGTTTGCCAAATCGGTCAATCATCCTGGGTCCAACATCCCCGAGCGCAGCTATCTGCGATCGACGCTTCGGGAAAACGCCGGCTCGATCAACGATCGCCTGCGTCATGCCGTTCAGCAGGCCATCTACGACGAAGGACTCGAGGGATGAACGGCAGTCGCGAGGCGATCTACTCCGCCCTCTTCGCTCTTGCATCCAGTGCTGCGGATTTTGTTACCTCGGGACGCCGCATACAGGTCATCACGCAGATGCAGCCATCGCAGCTTCCCGCTCTGTTTCAGCAGCAGATATCCGAGGACACGCAGCAGGTTGCGGGCATACCGCCCAAATACACCTTGCGCGTCGATATCGCGATCTACGCGGTAAACCAGGACGTCACACAATCCGCGGCGCCACAGTTGAACGCGCTTCTCGATGCGGTCGAAGCGGCGCTGGCGCCGAGCCCTGTCACGGGTAAGCAAACGCTCGGTGGACTCGTTCAGCACTGCTTCATCAATGGCAAGACCGACATCTTCGAAGGCGATCTCGGCAACCGCGCCGCCGCAGTGTTGCCGATCGAAATCGTCACGACCTAACTTTTCTCCCTTCCCAAGCTCGAAAGGCACCGCATCATGGCTGACCACGATGAAAACACCACCACGTCCGAAAACCAGCCCGATCCGATCACCGTAGAGGGCGCTAGCAATCCTTTGCCGCCGGCGCAGCCTGAAGTGTCCCTGGACACGCCGGTCGAAATCGTTGAACTGGAGCAGTGGTTTCACCATCGCGTGAAGAACACGGCCCATGCGCAGGACACCGATCACTACAACGAGTTGTTCCGCCTCAAGGAGGCCCTGCGCTTGAAGCTGCACGCGAAGCACCCCCTCGTAAAGGAGGGCTGATCCCATGCAGGGACAAGTCTCTTTCGGATCGGGTAGCGTCTTCGCCGTTCCGATCTCCGGCCTGGCCGACTCGACGCCGGTACAGTTCGGCACCCTCCAAGACATCAGCGTGGACTTCTCGTTCACGATGAAAGACCTCATGGGCCAGTACCAGCTTCCCGTTGCGAGCGCGCGGTCGAGCGGCAAGATCACGGGCAAGGCTAAGGTCGGTAGCTTCAGCGCAAGGCTATTCAATCTGGTGTTCGGCTCGACCATCACCAGTACGGGCCAGACCAATACGTCGGTTGCCGAAGCCGGTGCTGTCCCGGGGAGTGCCGCATACACGGTCACGGCGGCTAACTCCGCAACCTTCGTTACAGATCTCGGCGTCGTCTACGCCGCTACTGGAAAGGCGTTTGCGAAGGTTGCGTCCGCGCCGACACAGGGGCAGTACAGCGTGGCGGCTGGCGTCTATACGTTCGCGGCAGCGGATTCGGGCGCGGCGGTGCTGCTGAACTACACGTACACGACAAACACGGGCAACAAGATTGCCATCAGCAACCAGCTTGCCGGCCAGCAGCCAACGGTCAAGCTCGTGCTCAGCGAAGGCTACAACGCGCAGCTGACCGAGATGGAGCTGAACGCCGTGATCTTCAGCAAGCTTAGCCTCGATTTCAAGAACGAGGACTGGACGGTGCCGGAGCTTGACTTCAGCGTCTTCGCCGATGCCGCCAACAACATCGGCAGCTTCTCGCTGGCGACTGCTTGATGCCGGCTCCTAAAGCCGGTCTCAAGCCAGGCGTTCCCGTCGTCATCGGCGGCGAGACCTACACGTGCCCGGAGCTGGACTTCGGGGCGATACGTGGAATGGCCGACCTTAAACGTTACTCGCGCGTAGACCCCGGGTCTGGAAAAACCGTTGTGACCCCGGACGCACACGAGCTTATGGCGTACATCCTCCTGCAATCGCTTCGCCGAAACTACGAAGGCTGTAACGCCGTCTGGCTCAACGAAACTTTGCTGGGCTCCGAGATCGAGGATGCCGCGAAAGCCGAACTCGAGATCATGCGCAACAGCGGCCTACGGATGTCGGAGGAGCCAGACACACCGGGGGAAGCCAAAGCGGTGACGGGCTAGACGGCATCTACGGCCTGCTCGCCAGCGCATGCGGATACACCTTCGAGCAGATTGATCGCATGACAATGTCCGAGTTCGAGATGCTGTCCCGGTACTGGGCTGACCACCCGCCAGTTCACTTGATGGTGGCTGGTTATCTCCGCATCAAGCCGAAGAAGAAGTCGGACGCCAAGGAGCTTGCGGAAGTGCTGAGCAGCATGACGGGCTGGTCTCAGCGGATGCACTAGGGAAGAGCTAAATGGCTGACGACAACGAAATCAATGTG
>CAXTRZ010000018.1:0-14370 GCA_964246715.1 uncultured Acidobacteriaceae bacterium
CTACAGGATGTTTGTCAGTTTCCGGATTGAAGGTGAAGCAGCGCCGCTCGCGTTCGTAGGCGGCGGATGTTGGGAGCACGAGGCTCCCTCGAAAGTGCCGTTTAAGGAAGGACAGATCGACTCGATCCGCCGCCGCCTTGGCTCTAAAGGGCAGAGAGGAGGTTGCTACCACTCCGGCGGCAGCTTTCAAAACCCACCGCCGATCGACACCAGAATACTTCTTCATAAATCCTCCGGGTCCACCTAAAACCGGTTCTAAGATACGCTGATAAACTGCAGAGCCGCCTCAAATCTTGGCCATACATAGGCAGACGCATAGCCCTCCTGCCCCCGCTCAAATTTAGCCGTCGCGCTGTCCGTCCGCTTCCCGCTTTCACCGAAACGGTAAACAACTCCATAGAGCGGCTAACTGCCTGACTGGAGAGCTAGACGAGAGATGCTTGCTCGTCGCAGCTTCTTAGCGCGATAACGCCGCCGGAGGGATATAGAGCGGCTGTGCGTCTTCCCATAAACTGTCAGTCACCGCCTGTTTGTTGCTGCCATCCGAATTCATGATCCAGATCTGTCCATAGGGCTGGAAGTTGCGATCGTACGCCGCTGCCTCGTCTTTAAAGCCATAAGCACCGCTGTTCCAGAGGAGACGGCCATCCGTCGTCCAAACGGCGTGGGCGTCGTTTGCGGCGGAGAACGTAAGCCTTCGCGTGTCGCTGCCATCCGGGCGGATCGTGAAAATTTCAAAATCGCCGCTAGCTATTTTGCGGGTGAAGGCAATTCGTTGACCGTCGGGCGACCAGTCAGGGAGGTTATCCTCCTCGTTGGTAAGTGTTTTCACCGAGTGGGTCTGCTGGTCCAGAATGCGCAGACCTGCGGCGCCATCCTCGGTCCACAAGCGAAATACGATGTGCCTGCCGTCTGGAGCGTAGCTCGGAAAGCCTGCGTTGAACGATCCCTCCAGCAGAGTCTCTAGACCTGTTCCATCACCGCGAACGCGCATGAGCTTTGCCGGCTTGGTCATCCGGCGTTCAAACCATTCGCCATAGCCGAAGACAATCCACTCGCCGTCGGGCGACCAGCACGGTTCAAAGGCCATCCCCTTGCCTCCAGAATCGAAGGCGTCCCGCCGGTCGGAACCGTCCGGGTTCATAACCGCGATCTTGGAGATCGCAGACCGATCCGTAAGGACAAGCTTGCCGCGGCTGGAGAGCCGTGGGAACGAATCAGTGGAACGATATTCGTACTGCGCATCCCAACTGTAAAGGCGAGTATTCTGCGTCAGAGGACGCCATCCTGTCCTCTCGTAGACGACCTTTGAGCCGTCCACCGACCACGAGGGAGAGCGAAGCTCCGTCTTCACCGCAGGCTTGCCGGAGGTGTAATGAAGACCTTCGATCTCTCCGGCCTTCACGTGGTATCCAATTTCGTCGCTTCCCAGGAACTGCGGAAAAAGTTTGAGGCCGGGACCCGAGGTATGCATCCGCCGCTCGCCGGTTGCCACGTCGACGGAGACAATCTGCGACGTCGCTCTCTTGCTGAGGAACTGGATGCGCGCATTCCAGCTATCGATGACAGGCATCTCGTAGAAGACGAGTCGCTTGCCGTCCCGTGACCACTTGGGTGAACCCATGGTCTTCTCGGGATCGGAGGCGATACGGCGAAAGCCCCGGCCATCCTGGCGAATGATGTAAACGTTCAACTGCTGGACATGCTCCCATCCCTCGCCGTGACCGGACGCGCAAGAGGTCGTCAGCTCGGGCCCGGGCCCGCAAGCATGTCCTTTCCACTCCGTGTTGCGGTCAGAGGAAAAGGCCAGCCACTGGCCGTCCGGCGACCATGACGGCCGAAAGAACCCGTCCGGCTTGCTGGGATCGCCCTGCTCGTCACGACCCCCGGTCAGGTTGCGTGTGGCGCCCGTCTTCAGGTTCATCACCCAGATATTCGTACGATGAGTTCCGCGGGTCGACACGAACGCGAGTTTGGTTCCATCGGGGGAGAGGACTGCCGCGTCATCGACAGCGGGATCAGTAATCAGCGGCTTAATGCTCCTCCCATCCGTGCCGACTGTGAAGATATCCGCCTGTCCTCGCCCCGCACGCTCCGAGGTAAAGATGATCCGGGAACTGTCTGGTGAAAACGATGCATGATAGTCGAAGTCGGGCGCTTCGAGAAGTTTGCGTTCTCCTGTGCCATCCGCGTTTGCCGCGTACAACTCAGAGGACGTAGGTCCGACCCGCTCCATCAGCATGACCCCTTTGGGGGGAGCCGATGCCTGTAGAAGATGACGATGCAGAAGCAGCGCAGCGGGAAGAACACCGAGGAATTTCCGACGATTCATATCACGTCTCCGTTTGCCAAGCACAATGCGCAGCGGGATATAGCGCTGTTCTTGCGGGGTAAATACTCCTCGCAGGGTTAGAAGTTCAACCGTAGACTGAGCTGCAACAATCTTGGCGTCACTGGGCTAGACGTGCTACTGATCGTTGGACTGATCGCATCGTAATGAGCACCACCCATCTGCGTTTGCGGAACGTTGAAGTAAGGATGATTGAAGAGATCGAATGCTTCGGCGCGGAACTGCAGATTCATGTCGTCCCGAACTTTCGTCGTTTTGGCCAGTGAGAAGTCGAAGTTCACAAGACCCTGACTACGCAATGTCGGATCAACCCGCGGCTCGTTCCCAAACGAAAAGTCCCCTGGGTAGGTAAAGCACGCTGCGTTGAACCAGTTGTTCTTCTGAAACTTTTGGAACGATGAGCCAGAGGTTTTCTTCTGGCATCCAGGCACATAGTTCGGACGCAATTGCCCCGCCCCTAAATTCGTGGTCAGGTTGTTACTAACATAGGTGATATAGAGTGGAAGTCCATCCTGAAACGTCGTAATTCCGTTGACGCTCCATCCCGACACCAGCGTACCCGCTACGCCGCCGAAGCGTGCGAAGGGCTGACCTTCTCCGAAGGGCAGGTTCAGCACGTAGTTCACGAGCAGCCGGTGAGCGATGTCAAACGAAGCAAGAGATTTTTCAGCATGTAGATTGTCAAAATCCTGCGGTTGAGCAAGACCTCCCCCTCCTGTACTGCCACCAGCGGTTCCGCCAATAGCCGAATCCGTATTCGTCAACATCTTGGCCCATGTGTAGTTTGCGTTGATAAGGCCGCTCGAGCGGAACCTCTTTTCCAACACAAGATACAACGCATGGTAGGAAGAGCCGCCTTCATACAAAGCGGCATTCTGAAGGTTCTGAAACTGAGGGTAAGGACGCAGCTGCTGGGCATACTTTGTGACCTGGGCTGCCGCTGTCGCTTGGCTCAGTCCGGAACTCTCCAGGGAGTTCTCCATGGCCTGAAGCATTGGGGTCGCAGAAGTCGGAACTTGATCGATTCCGTAGGGCACGTTCAAAGGAAGGTGCGTCCCCTTCGTACCAGCGTAGATCATCTGGGTCGTCCAGTTTCCCTTCCACTGTCTACCGACGGCAAGGTTCCACTGTTGCATATAGGGATAGGAGTTCTGCGGCACCGGCACGACGACCGACTGCCCGAGCAGACCGCTCGAGAAGGTAGGATTTGTTCTTCCTGTAGGCTGAAGAATTCCGGACGGCCAGGGGTTGCTCTGGAAAAGAGTAGGAGTCGACCCATTGATTGCCGTAGTAACTGCCGAATTGACAGGAGAATTGAAAGACATCAAGTTTGTAGAGATGTCAGGAGGCAGATACACCAGGGAATACCCTCCCCGAAGGACCGCCGCACCATTGTCGAAGCTCTGCGCAAAGCTCACCCGCGGCGAGAACAGTGTGTAGTGATACGGCTCCACGCTTCGCGATGGCCATAGAGCCGAGTTCACCAGGGTGATCGCGCCTTTGAAACCCGTGTTCGGGTCAGTCGTATTCGGCAACAGAACCGCATCGCGGTCCTTCTTCTCCGCAAGGCCGCCGGGCAGCTCGTATCGCAAGCCAAAGTTTAACGTCAGGTTCCGATTCGCTTTCCAGGTATCGTTCGCGTAGAAGCCCCAATAGTAGTTGAACGTTGTGGTCGGCAGGACCGTTTGGATCGCGTCTGTCGTAAACTCCCCGAGGATAAAGGATGCCAGCTCATCTGCACTGCTTGGCGTGTAGACGGAGAATCCAGTCGGGTCGTGAAAGTTTCCTGTCCCATTGTGTAAACGAAGAGTGCCTTCGCCGCCGAATTTTAGATAGTGGTTGCCCAGGAGCTTGGCCACGCCCAGACTTAATCCGTAGTTATCGTAATGGTCGAACTGGACCAGCGATAGAGGAAGTAAGTTGGGAAGATTGTCCGGACCTGCAAAGAGCGCAGTAGGAAGCGCTCGATAGCTAAGTTTGGGAGCCAAGGCAGCATACGCCGGACCGAATTGGGAGATGTCCACATTGTTGAGGCCTTGCGCCGGATTTGTATAAAACTCTCTAGTGTAGGAAAGGTGAAGGTCCGCAATTGTGTTGGGGTTAAGTGTATAAGTGTCGCCGAGCACGAAGGCACGGGTCAAGTTGTTGGTCGGCGCATATCCTGTGGGGAATCCATTATAGTTATGGAAGAGGTTGGCCCCAATATCCTTCAGCGACCAATCCGTGTATCGTGCAAAGATGCGCTGTTTACTACTAATGTTGTAGTCGACACGGCCGTCGTATTGCGTTGTGTTATCTCCCGTGTCTGGAGAAACCGAGTAGTTATACGCGGGGTTCACGGTTGAGTTCGGCGGCGGAAAGTAGTTGAGCATTACCTTCGACGTGGGGTCGAAGCAACTTTGTGGAATGGTCCACTGGCCAGGTGAAGGCGTGGCTGCCTGGATCGCGCAGCGGCCGGAGGGATCGAAGATAAAGTGATTGAAGACGCCCGCACGTTGCGCTGCAGTCGGAACATTTGTCGATATTCCGGTCGCACTGCGCAACGCGAAGTTTTCCCAGGAAAAAAAGAAAAACGCTTTTTCTCTCTTAATCGGTCCGCCCACCGCTACGCCATACTGATTCTGATGAAATGGCGATTTGGGCAGCCCCGCAAAGTTCGAAAAGAAGTCATTCGCGTTCAGAATTGTATTACGGACGTACTCGTACACCGTACCGTGGAACCGGTTCGTTCCGCTTTTGGTGACCATCTCTACCACTCCCCCGCCGAAGCGGCCAAACTCCGCGCTGGGCGAATTACTTTCCACGCGAAACTCCTGCAGCGAGTCCTGGGTCGGGATCAAAGACACTGTGTTCCCCTGGAGCATGTTCGTCGGAGCTCCATCGATCAACTGCACATTTTCGTTCGTAAATCCTCCGCCAATCTGGTAAGCACCCCATGCGCCGTTCACTGTGCGATTGCCCCCGTTGTAGCTGGCCGATCCCGAGGTGAAGTTTCCCGGAACTACGCCCGGCACAAGGGAAAGCAGGTTTTCGGCGTTCCGGCCGTTGAGCGGCATGGCCTGAACCACTGCGCCCTCAATCTCGGAACTCACGGAACCTGATTCAGTCTGTAGCATTGCCGGCTGAGCCGTGACCTCCACCGTCTCCCCAACCTCCCCGGCCTGAAGCGTGGCGTCCAGACGGATGGTGCTCCCAACCTGTACGGGTACATTGTCCTGTAGGAACCGCTTGAAAGAAGCCGATTGTACGGTCACACGGTAGTTGGCCGGGATCAGATCTACAAAGCGACATTCCCCAGAATTGCTTGTGGTGGCGGTCTTCGTCTCACCCGTGCTTATGTTTGTCACCGTAACAACGGCGCCGGGTATAAGCGCGCTGGAGGCGTCGGTTACGGTGATAGTGAGGGCGCCGAAGGAACTTTGTGAGCTGGCAGTAGACCAGCACGTGCAAAGCAGCATGGAAAGAAGAACGCAGGCAAGAAACGATAAACGACCTTGAACTAGGCTCACAAGCCCTCCTAACTATTTGGCGCTCAGAGTTGCGCACACCACAGTGTCGCAAAACAATTGCACAAGAGTGTGTACAGTGTCAAACGCATTCTTGTACACCATTGTACTCGGCACGCCGCCTATCTCTTTCATGCTCCGGTCAGGGCCAGACTATCTGCCAGAAACGGTATCCCGGGCTTACGTCGCTCTGCGATGTAGAGGCCGGCTGGTCCTTTCCAAGGACGTGCAAATGCGAACAAATCGGTACGTCAATTCTGCAAAGGTTCGCCAAGATCTGGGTGCTGGTGAGCACCAATCATTTTGCTTGCGAGTGCCGAACGCGACCCATGCATGGTTCAAAGTCGGCTTACGGTATGCCGCCGGAACACGTTTGCCGCAGCCCCGGGTTGGATTCAAGCCACAGGCCCCACCCCAAGGGCCGGGAACAATCCACCAGCAACGGCGGCTACAGATGACCGAGCACCTGCTGCTTACCCCTCTGCCCGGCCCCATTGAGCGCGAGAGCATATCCTCCGCCTGTTGCTGCAGCGGACTGCGAAAAGAAGGAGAGCACTGTCACGGAGAGTCGGCACACGCGAAGTCATACGAAGTGCGTTGACATCAGTATTTTTCATCGTATACATTTTCTTCGACACTAAACGACGGTGGCAACATGGTGCCTCCATGCCATGACGATCTCAGTCTATTGGGTCTGGAAACCGCTCTTTCGACAGTGGAAATATGGAAATGAAGTAGTTAGAACAACACAAGCAGTCTCAGAGGAGGATATGTATGCTCAGATTGTTCCTTCGAGTCATCACCCTTTTTCTACTTCCCGCAGCTTGCCTTGCCCAGGCGGCGAAATCCAATGACACCCCTCAGAGCAGTGCCAAGCTAATACCGAAAGCATTTTCAGGAACCCTGGTAAACATTGGTCTCGATGCGGTGACATTGGCAGACAAGGATGGCAAAACCTTTATTGTCCTCATGACACCCGGCTGGACCGTATCCGTCAACCACGCAGCGGATGTAAGTGCGATAAAGCCCGGGGACTTTATCGCGACCACTAATGTCCCTATCGATGCAAGTACCGGCAGAGCGACGGAGGTGCGCGTTTTGGAGACGGGATATCGGCCAGAGCTGGGAACACATCCAGTCTCGCCAACTGATTCGAAGATGATGACTCACGCTACAGTGTCGAGTGTACGGGAGACCGGTTCCGGCGTAGAGCTTGTGGTGGATTCCCCGGATGGTTCTCGACACATCATCGTCCCCGCTGGAGTGCACGTGACCGTTTCCGATTCCCTACCCCGCACTACACTGAAACCAGGAATCTTCGTGAGTGGCGTTACCCGCATCGATGCGCAAGGTGTTGCACGTGCAAGCCGGCTCCAGCCCCCTCCGCCATCCCACGGTTCCTCCCTGTAACTCTGGACGATCACCATACGCGCGTAGAAGATTGATTCCGCCCATCAGCCCTCGCACAACACCAGATCGGGCCGATTACTCTCTTGCTGAACGAGCGCACCCCTTTGCGATAGCGATTGCAGTAGGACTGGAGTTCACATGAGTACCCCGCCTTGCACTCCGATCCCCGAATCAGACGAAGAGTTGGTCGATCGCGAAACTTCGTCCGGCACCGGTATGAACCGCCGTACCTTCCTCAAATCGGTCGGAATCTTGTCCGCTGCAGCGGGCGCATCTCCCGCCATGCTCGCCCAGACCGCGCGGCCTGACATCACCCGCACCATCAATCTCCAGATCAACGGCGACACACACATGGTCACGGTAGACCCCCGCACTACTCTGCTTGACGCCTTGCGCGAAAATCTCGACATGACCGGCTCCAAGAAGGGCTGCGACCACGGTCAGTGCGGAGCTTGCACTGTTCTCTTCAATGGCCGGCGCATCATCTCCTGCCTCATGCTCGCCTACGTGGCCGAGGGCGCACAGATCACTACCATTGAAGGCCTCGCACACGGAGACACCCTCCACCCGGTCCAACAAGCCTTCATGGATCACGATGGATTCCAATGCGGCTACTGTACTCCTGGCCAGATCTGCTCCGCCGTGGCCGCTATCGAAGAAGCAAACGAGGGCAAACTTTCCATCGTCAGCTTCCGCACCGGCCAGACCAAAAATCCGCACCTCTCCGAGGACGAGATCCGCGAGCGTATGTCCGGCAACATCTGCCGTTGCGCAGCCTATCCCAACATCGTCGCTGCCGTCCGCGCCGCCTCCCAAGGAGGAGCCCTATGAACACCTTCGACTATAAGCGTGTCTTCAAACCCGCGGTCGCCCTGCATGCAATCGCCGAACCCAAAGCTAAATTCCTAGCGGGCGGCACCAATCTCCTTGACCTCATGAAGTACGGGGCCGAGGCCCCCTCTACCCTCATTGATATTAACCACCTCGATGCCCTCGCCACCGTAACACCGACGGAGGCAGGCGGTGTTTCCATAGGCGCTCTCGTCCGTAACTCCGATCTCGCCAACCACCCACTGATAGTCAAAAATTACCCCCTGCTCTCCGAAGCCCTCCTTAGCGGAGCCTCGCCGCAACTGCGCAACATGGCCACAACTGGGGGCAACCTCCTCCAGCGCACACGTTGCTATTACTTCATGGATACCACTTTCCCTGCATGCAATAAGCGCGTACCCGGCTCCGGCTGTGCCGCCGTCAATGGTTTCAATCGCATTCACGCGATTCTTGGCCAGACTGACAAAGGCTCCGAAAGCCCTGAGACCTGCATCGCCACCAACCCGTCCGACATGAACGTAGCACTCGCCGCCCTTGGCGCTCAGATTCAGGTGCAAAGCCCACACAGGGCCCGCACTATCTCATTCGCCGATTTTCACCTCCTCCCAGGCACCGACCCCCAGCACGAAACCACCCTCGCGCGCGATGAACTCATTGTCGCCGTCACCCTCCCACCCACGCGCTTCGCCGCCAACTCCCACTATTTGAAAGCGCGCGACCGAAACAGCTACGCCTTCGCCCTGAGCTCCGTCGCCGTTGGCCTCGAAATACTGGACGGAAGAATCAAATCCGTTGGCCTAGCGCTGGGCGGCGTTGCCCATAAGCCATGGCGTTCGCTCGCAGCCGAAAGATCCCTTGTTGGCGCGGCCCCTTCGCCGAACGGGTTTCGCAAAGCTGCTGATCTCACGCTAAGCGGCGCCAAAGCCTATGAGCACAACGCCTTCAAAGTCGGGCTGGCAAAACAAGGGATCATTCGCGCGCTCACCATTGCCGCAAATGGCTCAGGCCCAGGAGCGCAAGCATGAACTCGCAGCTAAAGACCCGCTACACGGCCTTGGCCAAGGTTACGGGAAGAGCCAAATTTGCTGCGGAATTCAAGTCACCTTTCCCCAGGCAGGACCTGCTCTACGCCTACATGGTCCAGAGCACAATCCCTAACGGCACATTGGCCTCGATCGACTGCGCCGCCACCGAGCATTGCATAGGCGTGGTCGCGGTCATCACCCCTTTCAACGCGCCCAGGCTCGCCATTCCCACACCCAAGCCGCCCGCCCGCCGCACCACGACCCTGCTGCAGGACACAAATATCTCATACAACGGCCAGCCCATTGCCGTGGTCGTTGCGACGTCGCTCGTCGAGGCGAAGCACGGCGCAAACCAGCTGAAGATCAAGTACAGTCAGCAGCCTGCTCAACTCGACTTCAAGGGCCGCCTCGCTGAAGCCCGCTGGCCCAAAATATCTAACCGGGAGCCACCCAGCAACAGGCGCGGCAACGTCTCAGACGGCTTCGCTCAGGCTGCCATCATCATCGATCAAAACTACAGCACCCCCATCCAGAACCACAACCCGATGGAGCCTCACGCTACCATCGCCTGGTGGGAGGGCGAGAACCTGAACCTCTACGACTCCACCCAGTACATCTTCGGAGTGCAGCAAACGATTGCCAGGCTGTTTGGTCTGCCCGTCGAGTCCGTGCGCGTGCAGTGTCCCTATACGGGCGGGGGCTTCGGCTCCAAAGGGCGCACTTGGGCGCACGTTCCGCTGTGTGCGATGGCGGCCGCAGTGGTCCGCAAGCCCGTGAAGCTCATCCTCGACCGCGAGCAGATGTTCGGACCGGTTGGCGGCCGGCCAGCCACCGTCAACCACATCAAGCTTGGAGCCAGTGCGGATGGCACCCTCACCGCCGTGCAGCATGACTGCATCATGCATACCTCCGCACTCGACGACTACATTGAGAATGCTTCCGGCCCCAGTAAAATGCTCTATGCGTGCCCGAACGCGGCCGTGTCCGCAAAGATGGTCGAACTAAACCTAGGCGTCTCCACCTTCATGCGCGCCCCCGGTCATGCCTCGGGTACCGCCGTTCTCGAGGTTGCCATGGATGAACTCGCCGAGAAGCTGAACATGGACCCTGTACAGCTGCGCCTCGTGAACTACGCCGAGATCGATCCGAGTTATGACCGGCCTTTTACCTCCAAAAATCTTCGCGCCTGTTACACCCAGGCCGCTGACCGGTTCGGCTGGAAGAAGCGCAATCCGACCCCGGCAAGCACTGTGGAAGGCAACGATCTTATCGGGGTTGGAATGGCCACCGCCACCTATGCTGCTCACCGCTCCGCGGCCCAGGCCGTTGTGCGCATTTCGGCTGGCGGCAAGGTCATGGCTGGCTCCGGTACCCAGGACCTCGGCACTGGCATGTACACCATGATTGCACAAACCGCTGCTGCAGCTCTCGATATGGACCCCAGATTGGTCGAGGTCAAGCTTGGCGATTCCAACCTCCCGAAGGCCCCTGTCGCGGGCGGCTCGCAATCCACCGCCTCCGTCACGCCCGCCGTTCGCGATGCCGCGCAGCAACTGATTCTCAAGCTTGCTGAACTCGCCATCAACGACAGCGCTTCTCCGCTCCACGGCTTGAAGACCATTGACATCTCAGTCAAAGACGGCAATATCTTCTCCAAATCTGCCCCCGCGACATCGGAGAGGCTTGCAACCCTGCTCGCCCGAAACGGCAACAAACCGGTTGAAGCACTAGGCTCGGCCGAACCGGGCGAGGACGCCTCTGCCTTCACCGCGCAGTCTTTCGGCGCCATCTTCGCTGAGGTGGCTGTCGACCGCGATACACACATGGTGAAGGTCCGCCGCGTGGTAGCAACGTTCGATATCGGCACTCTCATGAGCGACGTCACCGGCATCAACCAACTCGTTGGAGGCATCGTATGGGGCATCTCCTTCGCTTTATACGAACAGGCCCACATCGACCCCGTCTACGGTCGGACGGTCAATGAAAACATAGCCGAGTACCACGTACCCGTCAACGCCGACATTGGCACCATCGATGTAACCTGCCTCAACATCCCAGACCTGAAATTCAGTCCTCTCGGTGGCCGCGGCATCGGCGAGATTGGCAACACCGGCACCGCAGCAGCCGTTGCTAATGCGATCTATAACGCCACGGGCAAGCGCGTGCGGGACTATCCCATCACGCCGGACAAGCTCATGCAGGACGCATAAGATCTCTCCCGAATTCGTTCTTCAATAGAATAGCTTGCTTGCTTCGTAAACCTTGCCGTTTAGCGAGCGGTTCGCTCTTAGGCGGCGATGCCCAGTCCGGCTTGCTTGCCTTATACAGGCAGCACGAAACGTACGTCTGGCGTGTGGAGGCTGGGCGGGACGACGCGGGAAAATGCGCGGCTCGTGTATCCCTCTTGGGATCGCTTGTTGACCTGTTTGTTCCCCGCTGACTCGGATCCGGTTAGGACCTCCGATCACTTGATCAGCATCATTCAGCCCATTCAAATCCACCTCGCAAGGGTTTTCCCTGCGCGAATGATCGATTAGAAATGGCGTTCTCTGGCAGTGCCGCCGCGAGGGCGCGGGCGATGCTGGCTGGGCCGAGCTTTGCCTCGGGGTATAGCTCCATCAAGTTGCGATTGCAGGATTGCGTGCGTCTTCTGCGCTCCCAATACCTCGATGAGCATCTCGCGCCGGCGGCGTAGTCCCCGTCCGGAGCAGATGATTTTGTTCAAGCGCCTAGCCATGAAGCACTTCTCTGTGGCCAACTTACAAACCGATTCCCATCGACGCCGCAGGACAGACATGACTGCATACAGGAGATAATACATGAGTTGACGCATGTTAATAGAGTATTGTATCGTCCTCCCTGTGAAAGAAACCCGGAAGATTGCCGCGCCGAAAGCAAGGTGCTCATAGAAGCCTTCGGCAGCCGGTGTCCTGTGCTGGGGTTCGAACTACCCCACCTCCGAAGGCACACTCGCTGGAACTATCGAGAAAATCGAGGCCGGCGTCGCGTCACTCTCCCAGGAAGATCGGGAATGTATCTTCGGCAAGACCGCACAAGCAACCTACCCTAAGCTGGCTAACTGAAGCCGGACGATCAGAAAGGAATCACCATGGCGACCCCAGGAGCGGCAATCGATGTCAGCCACGTAACCACCGAAACCGAATCCGAATCCGTCGCCTGGAAGCGCTGGTCGATCCTCGTCCTCCTGGGTCTCGGCGCCATCCTCGCCTTCGCCTCCCGCACGAACCTTCCGCAGGCGCAACTCGATACATCCTTCATCGCGCAATTTCATCTCTCAAAGACCGATCTGGGCGTTCTGAACTCGGTCTTCTTCTGGTCCTATATGGTCTTGCAGATTCCCATGGGCTGGGTGGTGGACCGTTACGGCTACAAGATCCCATACGCCCTCAGCTTCGTCTTCTGGTGCATGGGCTCGGCCGCCACCGGCCTGGTCGGCAATATCACCGGACTGGGAGTAACGCGTCTTGCCGTAGGCGCCGGCGAGGCAGTGATGATGCCGGCCAGCTATCGGTGGATCCGCGACAATTTCGCCGAAACCCAAAGTGGCCTTGCCATTGGAGTGTTCATGATCGGCACCAAGGTCGGCCCCGCGATCGGCCCGTTGATCGCCGGCTATCTGATGGTCGCTTACGGCTGGCAGGCGATGTTCCTCATCATCGGCATCGGCGGCCTCGTGTGGCTCGTCCCCTGGATGCTGCTGGTCACCAACGATAAGGCCCGAGTTGCCCCGCAGGCGGGCACGCGATACAAGTCGGCCATCTCCATCGGCGCAATCCTCTCCAGCCCGCTGGTCTGGGGAACCATTATCATCAATTTCTGCTACAACTATTTCGTCTTCTACGACATGACGTGGCTGCCGGACTACCTCAAAAATCACCACCACCTCTCCTTCCAGAAAGAGCGCCTCTTCACCTTCTTCAGCTTCATGGGAATTGCCATCGTTGCCCTGCTCGCCGGATGGGCGGCTGATCTTCTCATAAAGCGCGGCATGGATAAAGTAGCCATCCGCAAGGCTTTCGTCATCGGCGGTTTCGTACTCGCCTGCACTGAGCTACTCGGAGCCAAAACTACCTCGGTCAATGTCGCCTTATTCTGGACCGTCGTGTCCCTGTCCGGCCTCGGCCTCGCTACGGCCAACCACCTCGCCTTGTGCCGCCTCACCCTCATCCCTAAGCCTGCCGTCGGCATCGTCACCGGGGTGCAGATGGTCTCTACTGCCCTCGCCGGCATCGCCGCGCCCATCCTCTCCGGTTGGCTCCTTGACACGACCGGGAGCTACACGGCACCCATGCAGGTCATCTTCGTCTTCTTGGTCATCGGCGCTCTGACCACCTTCTTCCTGCTTCAGGAAAGATGGGCGCCAAAGCTTCCTGAGGCTTCCGCGGCAGCGTAGGACGGCTGGTCCGGATCATGCAATGCATTGAGGTATAGAGGGACACAGGCGGAAACTGATCCTTAGTCGGTGGCAAGGACTAACCTTCACAGAAGCCGAACTGGTAAAGGCCTGCGAGCTTTGTTCCGCACTCGTGCACGGAAGCCAACTCTTGTCCCAGCAAGCTCACTCATCGATGAAGAAACTGGATCCATACATCGCCTGAAAGACACCCTCCGTGCAGTCTTGTTTCATGCCTTCGAGGATCGGTCATTTGCCGCAAATGTCACAGATGAAGCGATAAGTGCCGAACCTAGATTCGAGCTTGCTGCTCGGTTTCGCTCTTCGCCCGTTCTAAGCGCCGCCGACGAGACAAAGATGAACCTGGGAAAAAGCCTGAACGCTCTCTGTCGTTGGCCTCTTCGAGCGGAGTTCGATTCTCCCCGCCTCCTTTGCGGGTGGCTTTTTACCTCTGCGGCGCTACGCTACTTCCCCACCGCGTATCGTTCGTAGAGAAGCATGCACTTTCTCCACGACCTCCTCCATCATCCGCGCCGGCTTCGGCTCCGTAGAGCACTCTTCCAGATACATCTCTGGGCGGGCGTCCTGCTCTCGCTGTACCTCATCGTCATCGCCCTCTCCGGCAGCATTCTTGTCTACAAAGACGAGTTCACCCGCCTCACCATCCCTCACGACCTGCACACGTACAATCCCTCCCAAACCGCCTCACCTGGGCAAGTCCTCACCGGCTTCGCCGCCGCATATCCCGCGGCAACCCTCTACAACCTGCAGTTCCCTTCCCCTGTCCTCCCCGCCTTCGTCCTCGACGGCAAAGACGCCCAAGGCCACCCCACC
>CAXTRZ010000018.1:14380-18814 GCA_964246715.1 uncultured Acidobacteriaceae bacterium
CAGTCCGTTCCGCGCACCTGGCTGGACACCGTCCACGACCTCCATGACCACCTCCTGCTCCCTCCGTCCTGGGGCATGCAGGCCAACGGCGTAGGCGCAGCCATCCTGCTCCTCCTCGCCCTCACCGGCCTCTTTCTCTGGTGGTCCGGCCTGCGCTCCTGGGCCAGAGGCCTCCGCCTCAACCTCCGTGCCAACTGGCGCCGCCTCAACTTCGACCTCCACAGCGCCCTCGGCTTCTGGACCCTCGCCCTCATCCTCTGGTGGGCCTTCTCCGGCGTCTACTTCGGCTGGTACCGCCAGGTCACTGCCGCCGTCGCTTGGGTCTCGCCCATTCAAGGCATGAAGTCCCCGCCTGCAACGCATCTTCCGCCCGCTCCATCCGCCTCGCACGCCACCCTGCAGCAGGTGCTTCTGGCCGCGCAAGCCGCGTCCACCGGCCGCCTTTGGAGCCTTAGCGACCCCGCCCTCCGCACCCCAGACGCCTTCGTCCTGCTCGACCGCGCCGCCCCCGGCGACTTCTCCCACCGCGATATCGTCCGCGTCCGCACCGCTGACGCCCGCGTCCTCAGCATCTGGCGCTACGGCGAGCGTCACTCCCTCGGCGACTGGGTCCTCTGGTCCATGCACCCGTTCCACTTCGGCACGCTCTGGGGTCCCGTCGTCAAGCTCCTCTGGTGTCTGCTCGGCCTCTCGCTCGCGGTCCTTACCGTCACCGGCTTGCTCATGTACTGGAACCGCACCCTCCGCAAACTACTTCCTGCTCGCTGACTCTCCTCTCCTGCCCCTTAAAGAAGCGTCCATACGAATCACAAGCCGTGGAAAAGCCGCGCACATCTCTCTATCTTCCGCAAATGCAAGTAACACGCCAGAGACTTGTTGACTATGGTTCCAATTTGGGATATCAACATCACACACTCGCTTTCTTTGTTGATCCTCTATCGTCTTGGCGTATCAGCCTGTTCCTTGCCTCCGGCAACGCGCGCCTGCTACAGGAGAACCGCATGTCTCGTCGCATTCTGGGAACCGCCGCGTCCCTTGCTGCCTTTGTCTCTGCCTCGTTTGCCGCACAGGGCCAGGCCGTCAAAACCTCAGCACACCCTGCCGTCCGCGTCACGGACAAGGTCAATCCCGCCGTCGTCTCGTCGCTCGCCGGAACCCATCCCGCCATCGTCGATTCCGCACAGATCGGCGCCCGCCTCGCCGCCGCGACGCCCTTCAAGCACATGATCCTCGTCCTCCAGCCCACGGACGACCAGGAGTATGCCCTGCGCACCCTACTCGACTCCCAGCAGGACAAGACCTCGCCCAACTACCACCAGTGGCTCACCCCGGAGACCTTCGGCGCCAGCTTCGGCGTCGCCCCCTCCGACATCACCGCTGTCCGGAACTGGCTGCAGGCCGGCGGCCTCTCGGTCGAGAGCGTCTCGAAGTCCAATCGCTTCCTCGTCTTCTCCGGAACCGCCGGCGCCGTCGAGTCCGCCTTCCACACGGAGATGCACAGCATCACCGTCAACGGCGAAACCCACGTCTCCAATACCGTAGACATCTCCGTCCCCGCCGCGCTCGCGCCCGTCGTCAAGGGCATCGCCTCGCTCAACAACTTCTTCCCTCAATCCAACGTATTCAATCCGCAGAAGGCCCAGCTCGCCGTCAACATCCCCGCCGACAACTACATCACCGCGGACAACAAGCCGCTCTATACCTCCGTCACCAGCGGCGCGCACTATGTCACCCCCGGCGATGCCGCCGTCATCTTTGACAGCACCCCCTTGCTCAACGGCGGCATCGACGGCTCCGGACAGACCATCGCCGTCCTCGGCCGCACCAACATCAACCTCTCGGACGTCCAGCAGTTCCGCTCCATGTTCGGCCTGCCCAAGCAGGACCCCACCATCACCGTCGTTCAGGAAGATCCCGGCATCAACACGGACGATATTGAAGCCTTCCTCGACGTCGAGTGGGCCGGCGGCATGGCTCCCAAAGCGAACGTCAGCTTCATCGTCGGCGGATCCGACTACGTGACCACCAGCGGCATCCAGACTGCCGGCCTCTACGCCGTCGAAAACAACCTCGCCGACATCATCACCCTCAGCTACGGCGGCTGCGAAACCTCGAACGGCGCATCCGGCACCGCCTTCTGGAACACCCTCTGGGAGCAGGCAGCCTCCCAGGGTCAAAGCGCCTTCGTCTCCTCCGGTGACAGCAGCGCCACCGGCTGCCAGAGCTCGTCAGCCACCTACGGCACCGCCTACGGCGTCAACGCCCTCGGCTCCTCCGCATACAACGTCGCCGTCGGCGGCAGCATGTTCGTGGACTACGGCCCCTCGCAGTACTGGCAGGCAGGCCAAACCGCCCCCGCGCCCGCCAGTTACAACTTCACCACCGCCACCAGCTACATCCCGGAGGCCGCCTGGAATGAGGGCGCTCTCTCCACCACCTACCTGAACACCCTCTCGACCGCCACGCAGACCGGCGCCGGCATCGTCGGTACCGGCGGCGGTATCAGCATCTATACCCCCCGTCCCTCCTGGCAGACCGGCTCCGGCATCTCGCCCACAGCGGACTCCACTCCTTCAAGCGGCACCGGCATCGCCGCCGGCTCGCCCATCACCGGACTCCACCGCCTCGTTCCCGACATCGCCTTCATCGCCGCCGGCGGTCATGACGGCACCGCCTTCTGCGCGGAAGGCTCCTGCGCCAACAACAGCACCGGGTACTCCATCGGCATCGTTGGCGGAACCTCGGTCGCCACTCCCGTCATGGCCAGCGTGCAGGCCCTCATCAATCAGCGCAACGGCGGCCGTCAGGGCAATCCCAACTTCCACTACTATCCGCTCGCCAACGCAGACTTTACCTCAGGCGCCGGCTGCCAGGCCGTCAACGGCACCGCCGCCAACACCACTGTCACCCTGCCCGCCTCCACCTGCAACTTCCACGACCTCGTCGCCGGCAGCAACCGCGCTAAGTCCAGCTCAGCGGACTCCACAGGCCTTGGCTTTGACGCCGTTCCCGGCTTCGACTCCGCCACCGGCCTCGGCTCCGTCAACATCGCCAACGTCGCCACCAACTGGAGCACCGTAGGCTTCCGCGCCACCACCACCAGCATCAACCTCTCGCCCACCACCGGCATCAACCATGGCGCCTCGCAGACCCTCTCCGCCACAGTCACTGCCGCCACCGGAACCCCCACCGGCGACATCACCCTCATCATTGAAACGCCCAACACCGGCAGCCTCATCTTCGGAACCCTCACCGCCGGCTCCATCACCGGAACTCTCAACAGCCTTCCCGGCGGTTCGTACAACGTCCACGTCCACTACTCCGGCGATGGCACCTTCGCTCCCAGCGACTCGCCCTCGGTCCCCGTCACCATCGGCAAGGAGAACTCCTCCGTCTCCTTCACGCTCTCCGACTTCTACCCTGGCATCATCCAGAGCAACAACACCAACATCCCTTACGGCTATCTGGTGGATCTCGTCACCGCTGCAACCTCCACATCGAAGTACGGTGCCCCGTCAGGCACAATGACCTTCGCCATCACGCAAAACGGCGCCGCGCTTCCCAGCCTGACGCTCCCCGTAGACACCAAGGGCACCTCAGCGCTGCTCGCCGGCGCAAGTTACACCAGCCTCTACGTCGCCGCCAACTACCCCACCCTTAACCCCGGCGCGTACACCGTTACCGCCACCTACAGCGGCGACTCCAGCTTCAACACCTCCAGTAACTCCACGGCCTTTAACATCGCCAAGCTCACGCCCACCGGCACCCTCACATCATCCACCTCTTACATCAACAGCGCCACCTCAACGCAGCTCAACTACACCGTCGCTCGCGTCACTGCCTCATACTTCCCCACCCTCGCCGCATATCCCACCGGGACCGTGACCTTCACGGACACCACCTCCGGTACGGTCCTCGGCACCGGCACCCTCAACTCGGTCGGCGTAGCCTCGCTCTCAACCACCGCCATCACCACCTCAGGCCCCAACACCATCACTGCCGTCTACTCGGGTGACACCAACTACAACACCTTTACCAGCACCGGCACGGTGACAGTGGGTACGCTCACCAGCACCACCACCACCGCCTCCATCACCAGCGGAACCTACTACGTCGGCTCCACCGTTCCTCTCGCCGCCACCGTTTCGCCGGCCGTCGCAGGCACGGTCAGCTTCTACGATGGCTCCATCCTCCTCGGCTCTGCAGCAAGCTCAGCTGCCACCGGTGTCGCGACCCTCAACACCACCGCGCTCACCGCCGGCTCCCACAGCATCGTCGCGTCCTTCACCGGAACCGCAACCTACGCGGCCAGCAGCGGAACCGCCTCGCTGCCCGTCGCGCAAAACATCTCTAACCTCTTCCTCGATGCTCCCGTCGCCTCCGTCTACGGCCAGACCGTCGCGCTGGCTGGCCGCATCTCCCTCTCACCCACAT
>CAXTRZ010000019.1:0-18656 GCA_964246715.1 uncultured Acidobacteriaceae bacterium
TCCCTACAGTTGTACCTTTTGCAATAAGACGCTCTTTCGGAACAAATATAGGGAGCGTCAGCTATCCGCTGTCATAGCGGAGATTGATCAACTCATTGCGCGTGGGGTGGATTACATCTATTTTATTGACGAGATCTTTGGCGTCGGTAAGCAGGTACGTGAACTGCTGGAAGAGATTGCGAAACGGCCGGTTTCGATAGGCTTTCAGACACGAATCGATCTGTGGGATGAGACCTCCATCAACTTACTGGCACGGGCGCATTGCGTGTCCTTCGAGTGCGGCGTTGAATCGATTACCGACGAAGGAAGAGATGCGATGAACAAGAACTGCCGCATCACAACAGACCGCATTACGGAGTTGTTGGCGTATGCACGGCAACGAATTCCTTGGGTACAGGCGAACCTCATTAAGGTCCGCGAAGATGATCCTGCGCAGGTAGCAGCCTGGCAGGCGAATTTGAAGGCGCAGAGGGTTTGGGTCAGCGAGCCAGTCCCAATGTTCCCCTTCCCCGGAAGCCCGGAGTATGTAACAACCTTTGGCGCGCAACCCGACGAAGCAGCCTGGGAGCGGGCGCACGATTTCTACTTAAAATTATTTGCCGATAAAGGATTCAGCGATATTCAGGACCAGCAGCCGCTGACCCTGCAGCAATTGGAAGAGATGGATAGGGAGTTGACATGCGTGTCCTGCTGACAACGGACACCATCGGCGGAGTTTGGACCTTTACCAGGGAATTGACGCTCGGATTATTGCAGCGGGGCCACGCCGTAGCTCTTGTTAGCCTGGGCCGGGTGCCCTCCTTGTCACAGTGCGCATGGACCTCTCATGTTCGGGATCGATATGAAAGCACATTTCAGTACATGGCCTTGTCAACTCCGCTGGAATGGATGGAGGAAAACGATATCGCGTACTCTGATGCCGAGTCGTTATTACTGCGGATCATTGAAGAGTTCAGCGTGGAGGTCGTCCATACGAGCCAGTTCTGCTTTGGAGCGCTTCCTACTGACGTGCCAAAGGTAGTCACGGCCCATAGTGATGTACTGACTTGGGCAGAGGTATGCCGCCCGGTTGGACTTAAAGACACGGCGTGGCTTCGGCAGTACCGGTCGCTGGTTGAAGCAGGCCTTGAGGGCGCGGATGCAGTCGTGGCGCCAACGCATTGGATGCGTGATGCACTGACGCGACACTTCCCAGCTTCTTCAGGTATGCAGGTCATCCTTAACGGACGAAATTTGACCCAGGGGGGAAAAAACGAGGCGCGACAGGTACAGGCTATTGCCGTTGGGCGAGCATGGGATGAAGCCAAAGGCTTTTCCGTGCTGAGCGGGCTGCAGGTTTCTATGCCGATACTCGTGGCGGGAGAGACTCACTTTCAACGCACGCAAACCCAGGATCTGAAGCAGGTAGAGTTCCTCGGCAAACTCGAAGAAGATGAGGTGCTTGCGCTGTTGCGCAGAAGCAGTTTGTATCTTGCGACCTCAATCTATGAGCCGTTTGGATTGGCCCCACTCGAAGCGGCCCTGTGCGGATGTGGTGTCGTGGCGCGGGATATCGGCAGCCTGCGCGAAGTCTGGGGCAGCGCCGCGGAGTACTTCAAGGACAGCGAAACATTGAGCCGCTTGCTCTTTCATCTGCGTGAAACGCCAAAAGCGCTTAGGGCTTTGCAAGATCGTTCCATGGAACGAGCGCTGAAGTTATCGGCTGACTCTATGATCGACGGATACATAGCGCAGTACAAGAAGTTGCTATCTCGAGTCAGAGTGCATGAGGAAGTAGCTGCCTATGCCGGCTAAACTTCGGATTGCTTATGTCGCGCATACATTACGTTCAGATTGGAACAACGGAAATGCGCATTTTCTTCGCGGTTTGATGCGGGCGTTGGCAGCCATGGGTCATGACGTAACAATCATTGAGCCTGAGACTGGTTGGTCGATTGAGAACCTGCGCACGGAACCGCTGGGAGAGCAGTCGCTTGCGCGCTTCGCCCATCTGTATCCAGACTTGAACATATTAATGTATGAGCATGGAGTGGACGAAGACTGGTGGCGTGCCGCGCTGCAACATCAGGATGTAGTGATTTTGCATGAGTGGAATCAGCCCGCTTTAGCGCAGCTTCTTTTGAGACTTCGAGACAAATTTGGATACTTGTTACTGTTCCATGACACCCATCATCGTGCGTCTTCAACGCCGGACCAGATGAATCAGTTTGGCCTTGCCGGCTTTGATGGAGTCCTTGCGTTCGGCGAAGCTTTACGGACGATCTATCGTGAGCGCTTTGGCCTGACGCGCGTATGGACCTTGCATGAAGCCGCCGACACAACTGTCTTTCAGACGGTAGCGGAAACGAAGAAGACCAAGGATGTGGTCTGGATCGGCAATTGGGGAGAGGGAGAGCGATCCGAAGAGATCCGCGAGTACTATCTGGGGCCTGCTGCCGCGCTGCACACGCAAGCCCGCTTCACCATCTATGGCGTTCGATATCCGGAGGATGGACTGGAAGCATGCGCACGGGCAGGAGTAAAGTACGGCGGCTACCTGCCCAACCTGGATGCTCCTGCGGTGTATGCGGCAGCTGGTCTGACGGTACACATTCCGCGCCAGCAGTATAGTTCTGCAATGGCTGGTATTCCGACGATTCGTGTGTTTGAAGCGCTAGCCTGCGGTATTCCGCTGATCTCTGCACCCTGGCAGGATTGCGAACAACTCTTTCGTCCCGGTGATCTCAAGATGGTGCAGAACGGGGCTGAGATGGTCGCCGCGATGCGTTGGTTGCTGAACAATCCAGACGCAGCACAGGCCCAGAGTGCAAGGGGACTTGAGACTGTCTTGGCTCGGCACACCTGCGCCCATCGTGCACAAGAACTGACCAGCATTTGTGAGGAGTTGAACGGGTGAAGATCTTCGCGTTTGGATCAAGCATCGTGTCATCGTATTGGAATGGAGCCGCCACCTATTACCGCGGCTGTTACAAATACCTCTCGCGCCTTGGACATCAGATCACATTCGCGGAGCCGGATGCCTATGGAAGACAGCAACACCGAGACTCCGACGATTTCTCCTACGTTCGCTCGCTGGTATACCAGCCGGGCACAGACCTGGACGCCATGCTGAAGCTCGCAGGCGAAGCAGATGTCGTGGTGAAGCATAGCGGCATCGGAGTAGACGATGAGGCACTGGAGCGCCGAATCCTCGAGTTGCAGGACCATGCCGCGATCACGTTCTGGGATGTCGATGCTCCGGCCACAATTGCCCGCATGCATGCGGACGAACAAGATGCCTTCAGAACCTCCATGCCGCGGTATGACGCAGTGCTGACCTATGGCGGAGGACCGTGGTGCCGTGAGCAGTACCTTGGGCTCGGCGCTCGAGCATACTTCAGCATGTACAACGGGCTCGACCCCGAGACGCACCACCCGGCGCCACCCGATCCCTCACTGAAATGCGATGTAGCATTCCTTGGCAACAGGCTTCCGGACCGTGAAGCCCGTGTCGAAGAGCTCTTCCTGCGCGCGGCTGAGCTCGCGCCCGAAAGCAGCTTCCTGCTCGGCGGTGAGGGTTGGGGTGATAAGCAGATGCCTCCGAACGTGAGGTACATCGGCCATGTGCCCACGGCGGATCACAACCGCGTGAACTGCTCAGCGGAAATGATGATGAACATCAATCGAGCGTCAATGGCAGCTTCAGGCTTCTCGCCGCCGACACGGGTGTTTGAGGTGGCCGGTGCCGGGACGTGCCTGCTTTGCGACGACTGGCCAGGCATCGACGATTGCTTTGAGCCGGGCTCGGAGATCTTGGTCGTGAAGACGGCAGAGGATGTTGTGCGCGCTCTCACCATGCACGATGAGGCAAGCAGGCGGCATATCGGCGCCGCCTTCCACGCCCGTGCTCTGCGCGATCACACCTACGCCCAACGCGCCGCGCAGGCAGAAGCAGCCTTTCACTACTGTCTGCGGGAGCGCGCGCTGGCATGAAGATCGTTGTGTATGGACTGACGGTAACGTCGTCATGGGGAAACGGACATGCGACAACGTACCGGTCCTTGCTGAAGGCGATGGCCAGGCGGGGGCATCAAATTGTCTTCATTGAGAAAGATGTCGAGTGGTACCGAAGCAACCGCGATCTTCCTTGTCCGCACTTCTGCTCAGTGGAACTCTATGAAGATTGGGCAGTAGAGGAGACTCGGCTTCTTCGCTTCAGCCTGGACGCCGACGCGGTGATCGTAGGTTCATACTTTCCCGACGCGATCGCCGCCTCTCAGGCGCTCTTCGCGCAAGTAAGCTGTCCGGTTCTGTTCTATGACATTGATACCCCGATCACATTGGCTAACCTGCGGCAGAGCGGCGGGACGGAGTACCTCGATGCGACCATGATCCCCTGCTACTCCGCCTATCTGAGCTTCACCAGCGGGCCTGCACTGCTGGAGTTGGAGACGAGCTTTGGAGCCCGCCGCGCGTCAGCGTTCTTCTGTTCGGTTGATCCTGAGATCTATCATCCAACAGCCCGAAGGCCAGAGTTCCAGTGCGCACTGAGCTACTTGGGGACCTACGCTCCTGACAGGCAGGGTAAGTTGATGAACTTGCTGGATGGAGCGGCGGGATTGTTGCCCGCGGAACGCTTTATCGTTGCTGGGCCGCAGTACCCGGCGAATCTCAAGTGGAGAAGCAATGTGAAACGAATGATCCACGTTCCTCCGCCCGATCACCCAGCCTTTTATTCGTCGTCCCGTTTCACGCTCAACCTGACGCGGGACGATATGGTTGCGACAGGTTACTCGCCTTCGGTTCGACTCTTCGAGGCTTCAGCATGCGGGGCCGCGATCCTCTCAGACTCCTGGCCAGGGTTGAACGACTTCTTGACGCCCGGTGAGGAGGTCCTGCTTCCCTCCTCAGCAGACGAAGTAGCCCGTATCTTGCGCGAGATCTCAGATGAGGAATGTAAGCGCATAGGCGCGCGGGCACGCGACAGAATTCTTACGACACATACTTCGGAACACCGTGCAATGGAGTTGGAACACATCGTAAGCGAGTGCGACTGAACCGCTCAGACTCTTGCGGGCAGCAATTCAGCCAACGTTGCGACAGCACGGGTTGGCTTCTCCGCCTGAAGCGTTTCGAGCGAAAAGATGCCCGTTGCCACGGCGATCACATCGAGGTGGTTGGATTGGGCGGCGCGAATGTCAGCCGGGGTATCCCCAACGACGCAGATGCTGGCATGCGCGCCGGTAAGACTGCGTGCGTGGGTAACAGCAGCTTGAAAGACGTCATGACGATACTCATGCTCGTCACTGAAGCTGCCGAAGTCGAAGCGATCAAGCAGCCCCACACGGGCCAGCTTAATGCGGCCGATGCCCTCTAAATTGCCGGTCGCGACACCAAGGATAGCGCCTTTCGCGCGCAGGTGATCGAGGACCTCTGGAACTTGCGGCAGGACATTCAAGCAAAGGTCAGCTTGACCTCGCGCGACGAAAGTGCACATGCCTTCCTGCATCTCGCGAAGGCGGGGCCGCCACGCGGTGTCGGGTATCTTTGCCAGCATGAGAGCATCCCGCAGAATGCCATTATCTACGTTGCCATGTGCGCTGACGCCATCCAGGTTGAGAGGCCGGCCGGCAACGTTTGTGAGCGCTTCGCAGAAAGCGAAGTAGTGAACGGCGTCCGTCGCATTCAGGAGGGTTCCGTCAATGTCGAAGAGGTAAGCGTCATAGGCGTCCCAGGCAGTCATAGATTAAGGGTATCTAAGGCCTTGTGGATAGCTCGCAGGGGCGTATCCCAATCACCGGGTGCAGGTTGGCGAAACAGAAGCAGTGACGGATACCATAGGCTATCGTCGCGCTCCATCATCCAGCGCCAGTCAGCCGCATGCTCGAGCAGAACGTAGGTCGGGATGTTAAGAGCGCCCCCAATGTGCGCTGCCAACGTATCAACGGTGATGACCAGGTCAAGCCCCGCAATCGTTGTGGCAAGAGAGAACAGACCAGGCGCAATCGTCTGCAAACGCGAGTGGGTCTCTGGATTTGATCCCCCTTGCAAGCTGATGAACTCGCAGTTGGAGCTGCCAAGTATAAAGTCAAATGCGGCGAGCGGAATGGAGCGGCTTTGCTTCCACTCCCCCGCGGCCCATACAAGACCAATCCGAGGCTTGTCTTTGCGCATCGGCCGCGCTGGCAGGCGAAGATAACAGGTGGCGATGGGAAGCTGCGGAACTGTGGTGCGGAAGAGATAGGGCAGTTCGGTGATCTCTACCTGAAGATCCCATGTACAAGGCTGCTCCCAGGTGATGACGTGATCGACTCCTTCAAAGCACGGAGCCAGTTCCAGAAGATTGGGAGGCACCTGCCAAGTAACCGATCTCGCGAGCGACTTGAGCTGGGCGGCATACTGAAACATCTGAACAGCGTCGCCCAATCCATGAAGCGACCGGACAACAACATCCTTTCCGGCAATCAACTCACCACTCCAAAAGCGATTGGGATCGCGGATATCTCTAGCACGGATACGATCGCTCGCCTGCCATGCCTGCTCAAACTCACCCTCCAGCATGTGCAGTTGCCAGAGTCCTGCATCAACCCGGTCGCGGTCCGACTCGCTTCCGGCTTCGCCAAAGTAGTGGGCAGCTCTCGCAAGATCCCGCTGGCTAAGGTAGAACTCGGCTTGGTCCAAAGGGTTCAAGTGAGCCTACCGTTTTGGATAAACCGCATGCGGTCCATCGCATGGGATCTGGATGGCATGAGCGCGGCATAGATACACCTCTTCCTCCGGCTGCGCCTCAATGGTAAAGCCGGCGGAGCGCAGCATCGCCTCGGCGCAGGCGCGGTTGGGCACCCACCAGTTCGTCTGGTCGTTGCAGTAGCGATGCTCAATGAAGTGCATCTTTGGATAGCCGGGCTCGTCAAACGGAGCGACCGCGGTAAAGTCATAGTCCTCGCCGACGGCTGCAATCTCGCGACTACCCCGCTGCATGGACTGAAAAAGAAAAAGGTCCTTGGCCACATGCTCATGGATGAGGTCGAGCGCAAGGAGCGGATGCCGCAGATGATAAAGAACGCCCATGAAGATCACCAGGTCGAAGCGCTCACGCAGCGCTGCTACATCCCAAACCGGAAGCCGCTCGAACTTGACCGCGAGCCCCGACACCTCAGCCGCAAAGCGTGCTTGTGCCAGATAATGCTCGTCCGTGTCGATCCCAAGCACCCTCGTGGCTCCTCGGCGTTTCATCTCCAACGAATAAAAGCCTGCGTTGCACCCTATGTCGAGGCCCGTCAGACCGCTCATATCAGCCGGCAGCGTTGTGCGAAATCGCTCGTACTTGACCTCCGGATAATTTCCCAGAAAATGATCGGGCGCGGTTGCGATCCCGCCGAGACGAAGGTTGTGAAACCATGGCCCCAGCTTCCGTATCCGCTCTTCCAGCAGCATGCGATCTTCAAGCAAGGGATGTCGCGTAGCGATCATGCGTGCTGACTTCCTCGTTGATTGGAATAGTTAACGCTGAATCCTTCGCAAGCAGTCCAAGCGCTTTGCGATAGCCGTTCAAGGTTCCTACATCGACGTAGGCTTGCCCGGCCCGCACGCCGGCTGCGGTACCCCCCTCGGCAATATAAGCATTCACCAACGTCCCAAGATACTCGTCCTGACGTTCCGCCCGCAGCCAGAGCTCATGGAGCGCATGGAAGATAGCACCTGGCATGCGGATCGCACCCCATATCCAGCAGGACGTAGCATTTTTCTGCTTCACCTCAATATGCGCAACGGATCCGTCCAGCCGGGTCACCACCGCGTCAAAGAACTCCGGATGTTCCACCGGAAACAATAGAAACGAAAGCTGATCCGGAGGCAGCCGAGCGAAGCCGTCTTCAGGCGTCCAGATCGTGTCTGGCAAGCCGATGAGAACCTCCTCATCGGGCCGAACGAAAGGCGCAGCCCGGAAGACTGCATCACATAACCCCCCAGGAGCAGGCTGCACGACATACGCAATGTCCGCTCCCCACAGACGACCGCCGTAGTATTCCAGGATATCCGTCTTTCCCGGAGAGATGACGAAGCAAAGCCGCGTAGCGCCCGCCGCAATCATCCGTTCCACAAGATACTCTGACACGGCGCGCGGACGTTCGTGATCTCCTTCGACATGGCTGCCGACGGGAAGCAACTCCTTTGAAAACGCCAGCGGCTGGATACGACTACCGGCGCCTGCGGCCGGGATGATTCCCCACATGCGATCTCCCTTTCCTTAGCTGATCCATTAAGATGCGCTTTTCGAGCGAAGCGAGTCGCAGATCTGTTCAAGTTGCTCAACGCGGCGAAGACCGCTGTGATCCTCAAGCGTCCGCGTCCGGGCAGCCAGCGCAATCGTCTTGAGTTCTGCGTCGGAAAGCGAAAGCGCATCCACAACGTCCTGCGCCGTCCTGACCGGAAACACCTCCTGATGTGGCACAAAGAACGTCTCCAACCCCTCCCAGGTGTCAGTCAGGAGCGGTGCTCCGCACGCAGCCGCCTCAAAGAGCCGGCCTGAAGGACAGAAGCCATAATTCGCCATCACACCGCGCGTCACGTTCAGCGTCGCCCTGCAGGACGAAAAGAACTCTGGGTGCATCGGCGGCGGAACATGACTGACGAAGAAGACATTCGCCAACCATGGAAAGCTGTCAGGATACTGTGCTCCGCCAATCAAAAACCGCTCTTCCGGCAGTGCCGCGGCCGGATCGAGGAAGAGCGTCTGCAGCGCTGCCTGGCGATCCGCGGCATACGTGCCCAAATAAGAAAGGCTTGCCCGAAGATGGGAGTTTGCAGCCACCGGACGATGCTGATCCGGATCAACAGACCCATACAGAGGAACCGCAACACGCGCTCCCAGCCGCGACTTGAGTTCCTCGAGCGCCCGGCCACCGGTATAGCTCAGCACAAGATCGAACTCCCCCAAACCCTGCACAGGGATGTAGTCGAGCCTGGATCCGGCACTCAAGCCGCTAAGCGTCACTGGCGTGTCCAGATCGTAAAAGCTCTTGATGCAGGCGCGGCTGTTGAGGATCAACTGCGCGGCGGTCGGACCGTCAGGACAGAAGCTGGTACACAGCGCGAGGTCGGCGTCGTCGAGGTCGCGTCGAGCAGCCGCGGCGATGTCGTTGATATCGCGATAGAGAATTAGGCGAGCGCCGGCAGGAAGTTCATTCAGGTCCCGCGCATCGGCGTAGTAGGAGACATCGCGTTCGTAAAACGAGACCGTATGACGCCGCTCAAGCAAAGCTTTCACCAGCGAGCGCCAGAGCGTGGCATGGCCGTTCCCCCAGGAAGACGAGATGGTCAGGCCGAAGATCACGACGTGCATGGTTCATCCTTAATTATGAGGTGAAGAGCGAGACCACCAAAGCGATGGAAGCGGAGAAGATCACCGCAGTAGTCACCCAGCCGAGCACATTGATGAAGCGTCCATTGACGCGATCTCCCATCAGCGCCGGCCGATTCGTCAGAATCATGATCAGCAGCATCAGCGGTGGTGTGGAAAACCCCTGGACGATGCCGGCAAATACCAGTGCTCGCATCGGTTGGATGCCGGTGAAGTTCAGGCCCATGGCGACAAGCGTGAACAGTGAAATTGCCGCATAGAACTTCTTCGCCTGACCCGGCTTATAAGAAAGACCGTTCTTCCAGTTCATAACTTGACATAGGTCGTAGGCAGCGCCGGTCGTCATTACCGGCACCGCCAGAAAGCCCACGACGATGAAGCCGAGCGCGAACAGCAGTCCCGCGGCGTTTCCAGCGATTGGCCGCAGAGCTTCCGCGGCTTCGGTGGCCGACGCAATCTGATGATGGCCTCGAACAAACAGCGTTGCTGCGGTAGAAAGAATGATGAAGTACATCACCGTATTGGAAAACAGCATGCCGAAAAAGACGTCCCACAATGACGACTTCAGCTCCGATGTTGTGGCTCCGCGCCGCGCTATAGCCGTAGTCTTCCCGGCGTCAACCTTCTCTTCTACCTCTTGGTTTGACTGCCACGTGTACAGATATGCGGAGAGCGACGTGCCGATGATCGCAACCAGAATCGCGAGCGTGTCGCGATCGAAGCGGAGGGTTGGAACGAAGGTGCCGCGGATTACCTGCGGAAACGAAGGATGCGCCAGAAGCGCTGAGCCGACGTAGGCGAGCAGAGAAAGAGCTAGCACGCGCAGCACATTCCTGACAAACGAGTACGTACCCCATACCTGAAAGACAAGCACCAGAATGGAAACGGCAACAACAAGTGTCCAGCCGGGAACGTGGATTAACACTCCAAGCCCCGCGGCCATTCCGCCGATGTCCGCCCCCGCCTCAATGATGTTGCCGATGATCACCCCAGTGAGGATCATAAACACGAGGCTTCGGGGAACCTGATTGCGCAGAACCGAGAAGAGTCCCTGCCCGGTCACAAGGCCCAGCTTGCCGGAAAGATATACGACCGCCACCATCATGGGCAGCGTAATCGGCGCGGTCCACAGTACCGCATAGCCCAGTTGCGCCCCAGCCTGCGCATACGTTCCAATCGCGGAGCAATCATCGTCTGCGGCGCCTGTGATGAGACCGAGACCAAGAGAACGCAGAACAGTATGCTTACGGGAAGTAGCCATGGCAGGTAAGGCCACGGCGTACGGGCTTAATGTGAGTAGATGTGAGCCGCCGAAGGAGAGTTGGTTGCGCAACCGATTTCGTCCCTCACATTCCGCAGAGTGAATGCAATCTCAGAGGTGCGGCGCTCCTTTGCCGAAAGTCCCCGGTGGCGAAAGCGACGTCCGAACGGGCGGCGGAGTAAAGTCACGAGCACGACCCGCGAAGATAGACTCATGCTGTGAGATGAGGTAGTCGGCAGTTCGCGCTGCAAGCGCCTGGATCGTCAACCCCGGATTGGCTGAGCCCTGCGTAGGCATCACTGACCCGTCCATCACAAAGAGGTTATCGACATCCCACGTACGTCCAAACTTGTCGCAAATCCCCGTCTCAGGCGTGCTCGACATGCGCGCCGCTCCAACCAGGTGGGCATAGCGAGACTCCTGCACAATCTCCTGCGCGCCCGCCGCCGCCATAATCTCCATCACCTTGTTCTTGCCAAACTCAATCATCTTCTTGTCATTGTCCTTCAGCGAGAACGTAACCTTGGCTACAGGCAGTCCGAACCGGTCCTTCTCATCGGCTCCAGTCGCCAGCTCCACACGATTGTCCTCCCACGGCAGGATCTCTCCCAGAAGGCCAAGCGCGGACCAATGGTTGTAATCCATCATGTTCCGCCGAAGTCCCCAGCCCCATGTCTGCTTGGCCGCCATCATCTGCTTGGCAAACGCGATAGGCAGCGGACCCACCGTCTGCACCGCGAACCCGCGCGCAAAGTCGCGCTTCGCATCCGTCTCGTAGAACTCCTCCGTAAGCGCGTGCGCGGGAGGAGCCTTATACATGCGGATCAGCTCCTCAAACCGCCCAAGGATCACGTTCCCTGCCTGCGCCATCAGGTACTTGCCCAACGTTCCGGAAGAGTTCGCAAGCCCGCGCTCGTGCCCTGGACAAGCCGAGTTGAGCAACAGCCTCGGAGTCTCAATCGCATAGCCGCATACGATCACGCACCGCGCCCGCTGGAAGTGCTCCCGGCCTTCGTGGTCAAAGTAGAAAACCCCGTCCGTGCGGCCATCGGCGCCGAGCGAAACTCGCGAGACCATCGCGTTGTCGCGTATCTCTGCACCATGCTTCAGCGCGTCCGGAACATGCGTCACCAGCGTGGAAGCTTTCGCTCCAACCTTGCACCCCTGTATGCAGAATCCCCGGTAAATGCAATGCGGGCGGTCTCCATGCGAGGCAGAAAGGATTGCCACCGGACCACCCGCGGAAACCGGGATACCCAGCTTCGTGCAGCCTTTAATCAGCGTATCGCCTACCGCGCCCATCGGATGCGGCGCGTATGGATGCCCATGCGGTTTGCCCCACGGGTACCACGCCGGCCCGGCAACCGGCATCTCCTGCTCGAGGAGTTGATAGTAAGGCTCGATATCGGCGTAGTCGATAGGCCAGTCCGCACCCACGCCATCGCGCGTGTAAACCTCAAAATCCGAAGGATGGAAGCGCGGCGTGAACGATGCCCAGTGGACGGATCCTCCACCCACGCCGCGCCCGCTGTTATTCGCTCCAAGCGCAAGCGGGTCCTTACCGCCCGTGATGCGAAGGTCGTTCCAGTAAAGTCCGTGCGATCCGGCCTCATCGGAGACCCAATCCCGCTCCGTGTCCCAGAATGGCCCGCTCTCAAAGCCCGCAACATCAAACCCAGCTCGGGCCAGGCGCTGCAGCAAAACCCCACCAGCTGAGCCAACTCCGACTATGGCAAAGTCAAGGACGTCATCGTTCTTGAAGCGGCGTCGCGGAATCGTAATCTTCTGGAGCGGGCCCAGCATGTGTTGCTCGGGCTTTGGCGGCTCGAACTCCCCAAACATCGGCTTGTCAAAGTGAAAGAGGCTCAATGCGTGCCTCCTTGCCCCGGCGTGTTGTCGGCGTGCGTGTGATCGCCTCCCTGCTCTTCGCCGGATAGCGTATCGGCTGGCGCAGCCCACTCATAGCGCTGCTCCTCCACCTCCCACGGCTCAGGCATGCCGCCTTCCAGCCGCATATAGCCTCTCGGATACGCAGGCCCGCCAAAACCAATCTCATCCCACGCCCAGGGATGCGCATAGTAGATCGCGCAGCAGTCGCCCACCAGCATGGACCAGAATCGCTGCACGTTCATCTTCGCCCAAAGCTCCTTCGCCGCGACCGGCTTGCCGTCATGCAGCGAACGAAGAAGTTCCTCCTGCTGCGTGATGGACAGGCTGGAGAACGGCTCGGCATGTTGCTCCTGCGCCATCGTCTCGAATGCCAACGCCGCGAGACGATAGGCTTCCTGATCAGACGGCATATCCTCATACCGATACCCGTCGATGCGGTTCCCAACCAACCGTTCGTCGATGCCCGGAAGAATCGGAATGCGCCGCGGAAGGATGCGGTCTTCCTGCGGCATCACCCGCGCCGCAACAGCCTCCATCGTGAGCGCCTCGGCCGCCGTAAAGAACCGCAGTACAGGTGGCGGCTCCAGCCGCGCCAGCACCAGGGCCCGCGTCGCCGCGTCCCAGTACGCCTTCTGGCTGACAGTGTTGAGTCCCGGGTAATACCCCGGTTGATCTCGCGGAGCGAGCGGCTTGCCAGTATGTGGATCGATCGGCAGCTCTGCCATGGTTATCGGCGCTCCCGGCGCATGAGGTACGCCATCATCCCCAGCATGCCGCAGGCTGCAAACAGCATCGGAGCGAAGATGGGCGGGCCATAAAGAATGTTGTATAGCGGCTTCTTTCGCCCACCGGGTCGCCGCAGGATACCGCGAAGGTGATATCCCGTCCCAACCACCCCATTGAGCATGGCAAGCCCCGCTGCAACAGGCAACAACGTGTTCGCAACCCGCTTGCTGGGCAACGAGGTCAGTGCCGCTCCGGCAAGCAGCGGAGTCAGCAAAATCGGCGACCACTGCACCTTGTACTTGAAGTTGTTCTTATAATGCGAATACCACGCCTCTGCCCCGGAGGCCAGCGTGCCCACAGCCGCGACCACGCAGAGATGCTTCTGGAATCGTCCCACCCGAATATCATCGCGAAAGTCAGGCCTGCGAAGCGCGGATTTCGCTTCAATCGTCCGGCCCTTCCAGCCATGGTCCTCTTCGCGCTGCAGATAGGACGCAATCACGCCAAGATACGCGCTCGTGCCGAAGAGCAGCGGTGCAAACACCGGCGGACCCATCACCAGGTTGACGATCGGCATGCGCCACCCACCCGGCTTCCGCGCAATGCCGCGAACATGAAACCCAAACCCGATCAGCCCATCCGCAAGCGTGATCCAACTCGTATAGCGCAGAAACGTCTCGGCCATCCGCCTGCTGAAAAATCCTGCGATCCCAGCCACCGAAAGCACCCCGGACAGTATCACCGGCGAGTACATCACCGGATTCGAGTAGCTCCCTCGGTAATGTTCGTACGCCACCTCCGCCCCGCTCACGATACTCGTCCCGAACACAAGCAGCGACATTGAGCGCTGAAATGTGCCGTGTTGTATGTGGCTCAGCGCCACACCTGCCGTCTTCCGCACGGGCGCGGGCAGCAGCTGAACCATCGCTCCTGGAGAAGTGTCCATCATCGAGCCTCCCGCTCCAGTGCAATCAGCCCGGCCACGCTGGGCGGCAGTTCCGTACGTTGCTCAGGCGCAGCCTCATCCCCATCAAGATCTCCCGTATCCCACACCACCGGCCGCACCCAGGACCCGCTCGCATTTGCCAGCAGAATCGGAAAGGCCGCAAAGTGTCGCCGCCTCCCGTCTAGCAACTCATCCGGAATATGAATGTCCTCCAGCAGGAGCTTCTGCTGCCCAAGCAGTTCAAGATGAGCATCGGCCTCGGCATGCTCATCCGGATACCCGCCCGTCGACAGCACATCAATTCCAAATCCCTTGATGCCACGCTCGACAAGATAGCGCGCGCCGTCTCCGGATATATACGGCCACTGCGTTAGAAACTCCTTCGTATTCGCACGCCTGTCCCCCCATCCCGTCTTCAGCAGCAGGAAGATCCCCTTCGTGATCAGCGCTTCATGCTTCCGGAGATCGTTCGCATCGATCGCATGACAAGCCGCAATCGGCCGCAAATCAAGCGCGACGCATGGCCCATAAAAGTGCGAGAGCGGCAGCTCGCTGATCGAGGGCAATTCCGGCTTATAGTGAAACGGCGCGTCCACATGAGAGCCGGAGTGCGTCATGATCTCCACCCGTTCCACGGTCGCGCCTTGAATCACCGCACGCTGCTGGTAGCGGATCGAGTTTGGCGGCTGATCCGGAAACTGCGGGCCGTTGTTGTACAGAGGTTGGGCAAGATCGTAGATCATAAGGTCCTCAGGCAACGCGAAACGGTTCAGCATCCTGCTGCTTGAAGGAGAACCCCATGCCAGGGCGCGTCAGGTCAGGACGCATCACGCCACCGACAGGCGAACAAAATCCCTCAAACAGCATCGCTTCAATCCGGGCATGATCATGAAAGTATTCGACATGCCGCAGAGGCGCCGCGGCACATGCAAGATGCAAATGCGCCGAAGGTCCACAGTGCGCGGACAGCGGAACATGGTTCGCCTCCGCCAAAGCTGCCGCCGCAAGGAACCCGGTAACACCGCCGCATCGCGTCGCATCCGCCTGAAGCACATCCACCGCGCCCGCCTCTAGCATGGCCCGCAGATCGAACTCGCGCCACCCATACTCGCCCGCAGCAATCTCCATGCCCGCAGGTCCCTCATCGCGAAGCAGCCGCAGCCCAGCCAGGTCGTCGGAGCTCACCGGCTCTTCAAACCAGCTTACGTCGTACTCGTTCTTAAACTCATACGCAAACTCCAACGCCTGCTTGCGCGTGTACGCGCCATTCGCGTCCACAAAGAGCTCAGCCTCGTCGCCGATCGCCTTCCGCGCCGTGCTCACCCGCGTCAGGTCCCTCTGCGGATGCGTCCCAATCTTCATCTTCACGCGCGGAATTCCCTCCTCCACCCACCCGGCCAATTGCCTCTCAAGTTGCTCATCCGTATAGCTGGTAAAACCGCCCGACCCATACACCGCAACCCCGTCCCGAATGCCTCCAAGAACACTCACCAAAGGCCGCCCAAGCAGCTTCGCCTTCAAATCCCAAAGCGCCATATCAATCGCGGACAACGCAGTTGCCGCAATCCCCTGGCTCCCATAGTTCCGCTGCACTCCGCGCATCTTCGCAAATATCACCCCCGTCTCAAACGGGCTTGCCCCTTCTACCGCCCTCTGCATCAGGTCTTTTGCCAGCGCTGCAGTCACCGCATGAGAGTACGTGTACCCAATCCCCTCCGCATCGCCCGCGCACATCTCCACCACGATCAACGTAGTACTGTCCCAGGCAAACGTGCCATCCGCCTCCGGCTCATCTGTCGGAATCGTATAAGCCGAGGCTCGCGTGTGATGAATACGAAGCTCCATCTCTAGACGATCTGCCGCACAGTATCGCTTGCCGCTGTCAGCGCGATCTTCATACGGTTCGGCTCACCCTTCATCAGCGACTCGGAGAAGTGCAGCGCCTGCGTCGGCGTGATCTTCGGCGGCAGCATCGCCGTAAACGGATCCACCACCGCCTCAATGATCACCGGCCCCGGCATCGCCAGCGCTTTCTCCAGCATCTCGCCCGCCGTCGCCTGGTCGTCGATCCGCACGCCCTCCGCGCCCACCGCACGCGCCAGCGCCACAAAGTCGATCGGCAGCAGATCGCACTGATACTCCGGGTTCCCCTCAAACACCATCTGCTCCCACTTGATCTGCCCCAGCGTATTGTTCTTGATGATCACCAGCTTGATCGGCAGCTTGTACGTCACCGCCGTGATAATCTCCCCCATCAGCATCGTGAACCCGCCATCTCCCACCACGGCAATCACCTGCCTGTCCGGATACGCAACCTGCGCCGCAATCGCATACGGCATTCCGCACGCCATCGTTGCCAGGTTCCCCGAGCAAGAATGCTGTTGCCCTTGCTTCGACAGCATGTACCGCGCCCATACCGTCGTATTTGTGCCGGAGTCAGATACGATAATCGCGTTCTCCTTCGCCCGCTTGCCCAACTCCCAACCCACCACCTGTGGCTTCATCGGCTTGGCCGGATTCGTCCCCTCCTTCTCGATCGTCTGCATCCACTCCTTCATGTCCTTCTGCGCGTTCTCAAGAAATCTGCGATAGCCGTTCTTCTTCAGCATCGGCAGCAGCATCTGCAGCGTCTTCTTGGAGTCGCCCACCAGCCCTACATCCGCCGGGTACCGCAGCCCAATCCGCTGCGCATTTGCATCAATCTGGATACACTTGGCATCGCCCGGCTTCGGCAGATATTCCATATACGGATACGAAGTGCCCACCATAATCAGCGTGTCGCAGTTCTCAATCACATCCTGCGAGGGCTTCGTTCCTAGCAGCCCAATCCCGCCCGTCGTATACGGCGACTGGTCCGGAACCACGCCCTTACCCAGCAAAGGCTTGACAATGGGCGCACCCATCAACTCCGCCAGTTGCACCAGCTCGTCCGTCGCATGCAGCGCGCCCTGTCCCGCCATAATCGCGATCCGCTTGCCGTGGTTGATCAGGTCCGCCGCCAGCTTCAGCTCGTTCGCCTGCGGCAGATTCCCGCTGATCGCATAGTTCGTGGACGTGTGATGCGCCACGTTGCGGTCGGAGCGCTCCGCCTTCTTCAACTCCTGCAACTGGATGTCGATCGGGATCGTCAGGTGGGCCACGCCGCGCTTCATCACCGCGGTCCGCACTGCTAGGTCCGCCGCCGGCTCCATGTGCGTCGCGCTCATCACCCGCGTGTTGTACACGCACACATCCATAAACAGCTTGTCCAGCTCCACATCCTGCTGCCCAAACGTGTTGGTCACATCCGTAAACTGCATTCCGGTAATCGCCAGCACCGGCTGCTGATCCAGCTTCGCGTCGTACAGCCCATTCAGCAGATGAATTCCACCCGGCCCGGAGGTCGCCAGGCACACACCCAACCGCCCGGTAAACTTCGCATATGCACACGCCATAAACGCAGCGGACTCCTCATGCCGCACATGGATAAAGCGAATCTTATCCTGCGCCTTTCGCAGAGACTCCATGACTCCGTTGATCCCATCTCCCGGAAGGCCGAAGATCGTATCCACGCCCCAAGCCAGAAGCCGTTCGACCAAAACATCCGATGCGTTCAAGCGAACCTCCAAACGAAGCTCGAGCCGAGAACCCCGTGCAATCGTAGACGCCAGCAGGTTTGGAAGGGTTTTCCCGCTCATTGTGAAGCCTCCATCACCACCTGTCCCCTCGATATCTCTCTAGGAAACCTCGTGCCCTCCGTACTCGTTCTTTTCTCAGGCCCCTGAGCCCCTAACCCTTAGCTGGGTCCCTCTTCCATCAGCATCTAAACTAAGGACATGGATCTCCCCGCCAAATCCGCTCTCCTTACCCAAACCCTCGCGAACCTCGGCTCCGTCCTTGTCGCCTACTCCGGCGGCACAGACTCCGCCTTCTTGGCCTTCGCCGCCCACCAGGCCCTCGGCTCCCGTATGCTCGCCGTCATTGCTGACTCTCCCTCCCTTCCCCGCGCTGAACTCGCCGCCGCCCTCGCCTTCACCTCCGCCCATGCCATCCCCACGCACATCCTCGCCACGGACGAGCTCGACCGCCCCGACTACATCCGCAACGACGCCCGCCGCTGCTTCTACTGCAAGGACACCCTCTTCGCCGCAATGGAACAGCACCGCGCCGCCCACGGATTTGCTCACCTCGCCTTTGGCATGAACCTTGACGACCAAGGCGACTTCCGCCCCGGCCAGCAGGCCGCCGCCCTCCACCATGCTGTCGCTCCTCTCCTCACCGCTGGCCTCACCAAACCCGAAATCCGCACCCTCGCCCGCGAAGCCGGCCTGCAACTCTGGGACAAGCCCGCAAGCGCCTGCCTCTCCTCCCGTATCGAGTACGGCCGGCCTGTATTGCGTGAAAATCTTTCCCAAGTCGAACGCGCCGAAGAAGCCCTCCACGCCCTCGGCTTTCCCCAGGTCCGCGTCCGCCACCACGGCGACCTCGCCCGCATCGAGATCGCCCGCTCCGAC